>JBBSBO010000406.1:0-3725 GCA_038251215.1 Caldilineales bacterium | reverse complement strand
TCCTCTTCCTCTTCCTCTTCCTCTTCCTCTTCGACGTCGATGTCGTCTTCGTCATCATCGTCACCATCGTCGTCTTCGTCGTCTTCGAGGCCGTCGCCGAACGCGTCGTCGATATCGACTTCCGGGCCCTCGAGGTCGTCGTCCTCGTCATCCTCCTCGTCGCCGAACTCGATATAGATGTCATCGTCATCATCCGGTTCGCCGAAGTCGGCGGCGGAAGAGCTTGCAGCATGTGGAAGGGCGGCGACGCTTGCCGCCATGAGGGCATGGGGCCCGTGAGCAGGCCAAAGCTCGCGCAGGCGGCTGTGGACCCTGGATCTGAACGAGGAGAGCGAGTGTTCGCTTGCGGCGGCGTGGAGGAGGTTATCCGTTTTCACCGTAGCCTGAGAGGCGCCATGCATGTTGAAGTTCCTTCGTGTGAATCGATCAACCTTATTGGTCAACCTTGGTAATAAGCGAACGATGCCATGGCGATCATTCGCCTTAATTCCATCGTCTTGATTATATGATTGCGCTGCAAGATCGCGAAATAGGCTGCCGGCTTTGCCGGTGTAGCGGCTAGGCCGGCAGCGAGGTTCATGTGCTCACGGTCGCGGCGCCACCGGGAACTCGGTCAGACGCAGGTTGGTGCAGCCGTAGGGGATCAAGATTAGGTCCACCGGTTCGCCGGTGCAGGCGACGGCCTCCGGCGACAGTTCGCCGGCAGAGCCGTTGCAGATTTCCCACTGCGGCAGCAGGCAGCCCTTGACCACAGCCGAGACCGGCGCGCCTTCCGGCGAGAAGGGCAGCTCGCCCAGCGGGTGCTCGGTGAAGGTCACGTCGAACTGCGAGGCGTCCGTGGGCAGGGCCAGCGCGTAGTTCCAGGGGCCGGCGGGATAGATCTCCCAGTCGGCATGGGGCAGCCGGCGCAGCGGGTCGTCGGCATGGATGCGCCGCCAATCCTCTTCCAGCTTGAGGGCATAGACGAGCGGGCCGCGTTCCAGCGCGACGGTGTTGCGCGCGCGAGGCTGGAGTCGGGCCGCCATGGGCAGGGTGAGCACGAGCTGCTCTGTGCCTTGCCATGTGCGCTCGATGGTATGGAAAGCGCCCGGCTGCGGGTAGACGAGCGAGCCGTTGGGCATTTGCAGCGAGGCGTTATTTGCCCAGGCCGGGATGCGCAGCACAAGCGGGAACTCGACGGGGGCGGAGACATTCACCTCGAAGTGCAGCGTTTGGCGGAAGGGGTAGTCGGTGGTCAGGTTGACGTGTACGTCGCTGTCGCCGATGCGACAGGCGACCGCGCTGGGCGCATAGGCCATGGCGGCGAGACCGCCGTCGCGCGTGCGCATCCACGTGTGCGCGGCGAATTTGGGCCAGCCCTGGCTGAAGTTGGCCGTGCAACAGCCGAAGTGCGGTTCCAGGCCGAAGATGTTGGCGTCGGGGTCGTTGGTGGTCCAGTTGCGCTGGGGGTGGATGCTGCACTCGACCTGGTTGACTTGCTGGTCGTATTGGTGCGACCACATGTCCGGCGAGATTGTGGCGGGCAGTGCGTTGAAGGTGATGCGTTCCAGGTGGTCGCCCCAGGCCGGATCGCCCAGGATCGAGAGCAGGATCTCCAGCGAGTACATAGTTTCGACCACGGCGCACAATTCTGTGCCCTGCGTGGGGCTGAGGCCGGCAAGGCATTCGTCGCCCGTGATGACGCCGGTGACGGCGCCGTGGTAGCGGGCGTGTTGTTCGAGGATGTTATAGATGGCCGCGCAGTCGCGCTCGTCATGGCTAAGCTGCCACCACAGGCCGTGAGCCTTGACCGCCATGGCATTGTTGACGACGTGGCTCATGAAGTTCCAGCGGCCCGTGGGCGTGCGTTCGGTCATCGGAAAGTCTTCGAAGAACGCGGCCCAGTCGAAGCCTTGCGCGTGCAGCTTGACGGCTAGATCCATCAGCCATGGCTCGGGGCGTCTTGCGTAGAGCCAGTAGAGGCCGATCAGCGCCTCGAACCAGCGGAACTGCGCCCAGTTGTGCAGCGGATGGCGGTCAATCCAGGCGTCGAGCCAGCGGAAGTTGCGCGTCACGGCCTCGATCACGCGCGGGTCGACGGTGGCTTCTTCGTATTGAATGAGCATTTTGACGGCGAGGAATTGCGGCCAAATATCGGGGGCCGAGCCTGCTTGAGGCACGGGGCCAAACCAGCCGTCCTCCTGTTGATGCGTCAGGATGTAGTCCACATAGCGCACGACCTTCTCTTGCAGGCGAGCATCGCCCAACAGATAGGCGAGCGGGACGACGCCGTCGAGCCAATAGGGCGCGCGCTCCCAGCCTTCGGCCTTGCCGCCGAACCAGCCGCTGTCACGGATATCGGGCCAGAATTCGTCGAGGGCGCCGCTGAGGCTGTTAGCCTGGAGCTGGAGCTGCGCTTTGAGCCAGCCTTGCGGTTGGATTTGACCCAGCGGCAGCGGCTGATAAAGCGGCGGCGTGAGGTGGTTGGTATTCACGAAAGTCTCCTTGCGCATGGCGACCGGGGTGATGGATGCGTCCGCCTGATCATGAGCGGCGCTTATTGCGGTACGTTGGTAGACGATCTCGCATCCATCATAAGCTCTGGGAGCGGCAAGCGCCAAAGGAGGCTGCCGGCAACTTTCGCAGCCGGGGGAGCGTGTGCGCAGCGCCTGGTTTGGGAAAGCTGTGGGCGCCTGGCATGAAGGCGCTAACGGCGCGCATGATACGGCGGCGCAGGCGGATGATGAGACACTGCCGAGACACTGCAATGCATCCGCCTGTGAAACGGAGTGTGAAGGGCGTGTGAGGGGCGCGATGCGTCGTGATGGGGTGCATTTCGAATGGATACCGCTGGCTAATCTTTTGATGGAAGCAGTGGCGAGACGGGCAACAGATTGTGCGAGTTGCAAAAGGGAGAAGAAAGCGATAAAGAGAGGGTGTGTCAAATATTGTGTGTAAACGGAATTGTTCCTTAACAACATAGCGACATCCTGCAGCGCCTGCACGAACTCGCCCATCGTTGCTACACCTCCTTCGCTTTCTCAATCTTGACGACAGAGCACATGTTTTTGCAATCGCAGGCAGAGCCTGAGTTCGGGCTTGTCTGACATAGTATTCACTGCTCTACAGGCAAGACGACATCACCGTCCTCTGCCACGACTGCCATGGACTTTACGAGCACGAAAAGCGCCTGCCCAAGCCGCCTGGTGCGTCCAAGTGGCCGTCCAGCAGGCCAAAGGCGTAAGCATCCCCCGGGCAAGATTATCCTCACCCGCGGCCTGCGCCGCTTGTTGGACTTGATGGCAACGGACACGATTCTCCAAGACCACCAAGCCCAGTACGGCAACCTGCCACCCGTTGTCAAGCATCTGCTCGCCTTACCCTGATTTATGTCCGGATGTCAACGCATTTGCCGAAGGGTGCATGTGCCAGACGATGGGAACGTACTGGGAACATCCACCGTCGCGTCGTTGCGTTCACGCCGGAGCTTTCCCTAGCGCCTACGTTGGCGACGACCCAACCATCTGACCAATCCAAACTCCAGCCAAACTCCAGTCATTTGGCAGACAAGACCTTGCTTTTTGACCGATGGCATGACGGCGACCGGCCTGTACAATTGGCTGGTAACGGGTGTGGCCCCTGACGCCGCGTCAGGAAGGTGATTGTCAGAACCTGTGTGGTTGGGACGGTCAATGAGCAATAAGGCGGATCACAGATTATGAAGGTACGTTTCCTGCTGCCCTTGC
>JBBSBO010000405.1:0-3729 GCA_038251215.1 Caldilineales bacterium | reverse complement strand
TTGGCCGACAGTGTGGCATCGCCTTTGCATGTGCGCGGCCGGCTACGCGCGCAGGGCTTCCAGGCGGATTTCCAGCCCGCGCCGCATCCGTTTCGTAGCCTCAGCGTGGCGGCGGCGACTCGGTCGCGCCTGACGCCGAGCGGGTGGCTTGCCGGGCGTGGCCGCGGCGATAGGCTTGTATTCAGCGCCACACTGATCGGCCCGCCCGCAGCTGAGATCATTTGGGTGCGCAACACGCCTCCCCTGGCCGCGCTTGGCTCTAGCCCGGGTCGGACGCTGTGGACGGTGCGCCGGCTAGACTTTGTGCCTGCCGAGTTTGCCACACGCGGGGCCAACCCCAATGCCGTGTGCCATGAGTTCCAAATCCTCCAGACACGCTTCGCGCCGGGCCTGCTACGCATAGCCGTGCGGGGCGAGCAGACGCCGCAACTGACGCTTGAGGTCAGCTTGTCGGCGATTGATGCTGAGGAGATCGGCCCGCTGATGCAGGCGCTGCGTGCGCTGGGCCGCGCCTCATTGATTGCTTAACGCCTTCGCTATAGATGAACGACGTGGCGCGGGCGTCAATCCCGCGCCACGCGTTATTCATACTTGAAGGACCGTTCGTTTCCGGCTGTGGCCGGATAACGCGCGCCCTATGGCAGGGCCGCAATCGCCTCGGGGAAGTGGGCGGTGATCGTCACTTCGGAGGCTTGCACAATGGGCAGCAGCTTCTCCACCATGGCGACAATTTCACCGGTGTTCATGTTTTGATCGGCCAGCGTATTCCACAGCCCCATTTGATCGGCGAGGTCCAGCATGTTGGTGAGTTCGCCGTCCGCCCAGCCGATGTAGGGCAGGGTGTGCTCGTTGATGCTGACATGGATGCCGCCGGCATCGGTGGCGATGCTCAGTTGGCTGATGCCTTGCTGCATCAGTTGGTTGACCGCGGCGGGCTGCATGCGGAAGCTGTCGAAGATGGGCAGGCCGGTCAAGTTGACCCACTCGGCGGCGGTGAGGTCGCCCACGCGCCAACTGCCCTGTGCATCGTAGAAGACGGGGACGTTGATGGTGGGCGGCGAATCCACGGCGGCGAGGAACTCGTCCTGCGCCTGCTTAGTGGCGATGGCGACCGGCTCTTGCGGCGCATAGAGCGGAATTTGCGCTACGCCGTCAGCTGTGGGGAAGCGTACGATGACGCCGACGCCGATGCGCGTGATCAGCGGCAGCAGCTTTTCGACCACGGATACGCCTGCGCCCAATTCGGCTCCGAGCAAATCCAGCGCGCCGGCCGTGTCGCTGAGGATTTCGCCATCCCAGCGTAGGGACGGCAGCGAGCGCCCGTTGACCAGCACGATGAGGCCTTCGGGACTGTTGGAGATCTGCAAGTGTTGGATGCCACTGTCGACCATATACTGGACCGTTTCGGCGGGCAGCGCCAGGCCGTCCAGCACGCCGGGAGCAAACTGGGCGCCTAATTGCGCCAGGGGCACATTGCCGACCGAGGGTTGGCCGTCCAAGCCGAAGTCGATCAAGATAGCGGGCAGATCGACCGCCATGTTTTCGGCGCCGGGCAGCGCCATCGTTTGGCCGCCGCCGGCACGGGGCGCACAACCGGCGATGACCAACACGACGGTCATGAGTACGGTTGCCCATAGCGTGACGCGGGAATGCTGCATGCGATAGACCCTCCTGATGATGAAGCCGTTCGATGAAGGCAAGAGCGTTCGGGTATCCAGGGAAATGTCAGATATCGATCAATGTAGGGGGTTGCGCTATACGAATTCGCGCATTTTACGGTGGGCGCGCTTTCTCCCACAAGCATTAGCCAGCGTTATTGTACACAGGGCGGCGGCGAGTGTCAACTGGCGTCGCGTCTTGTCACGCGGCGGCTCGTGCAGGCGATCGCCGGCTGGGATCGCCTGCGGCCGCGCTCACGCGTGGGGCGACTCTGGGCTATACTGTAAGCGCATCGACCGCGGCACAGCGGCGGGCTATCGCATAGTCATCGGGCGCATGAATCAGTACCGCAGGGAGATAGGCTATTGTCAGGCTCACCATCTAGCACAACGTCCAGCACACCGTCAAACGCTCTTTCCGGCCCGGCGGCGCAGGCAGCGGCATCATCGGCATCATCGGCGTCGCCCTGGTATAGCGCAGAAAAAACGCAAACGGCTGAGGCAGATGTTGTGCTGCTGCTGTCGTCGGACCAGAAGCGCTACCTGGTTACGCTGCGGCGCGGCCATGTGTTGCACACGCATCTGGGCGTCTATGCCCACGACGATATGATTGGGAGGGATCTAGGCGATGTCGTGTACAGCCGGTTGAACCATCCCGCGCTGCTGATGGAGCCGTCGCTGCACGATCTGATGACGCACCTCAAGCGCGTGACGCAGATCATCTATCCGAAAGATGCGGCGTGGCTGGTGCATCGGCTCAACCTGCACGCGGGCAGTCGCGTGATTGAAGCCGGCACCGGCAGCGGTGGCTTGACCACGGCATTGGCCTGGGCCGTGGCGCCGCAGGGCCGTGTTTACAGTTATGAGGCGCGCCCTGATATTCATGGCATGGCACGGACGAGCTTGGAGCGGGTGGGCCTGTTGCCCTTCGTGCAGTTGCATCTGCGCGCCATCGACAAGGGGTTTGACGAAAAGGACGTGGACGCCGTGTTCCTGGACGTGCGCGACCCGTGGCGCCATCTGCCCGCGGTGACCGGCGTGCTGCGGCGCAGCGGCTTCTTTGCCTCGCTGCTGCCCACGACCAATCAGGTGAGTGATCTGTTGATCGGTCTAGAGGCGAACGGTTTCGTCGACGTGACGGTGGAGGAGTTGTTGCTGCGCGCCTATAAGCCTGTGCCGGAGCGACTGCGGCCTGAGGACTCGATGATCGCGCACACCGGCTATCTGATCGCCGCGCGCTACGTGGGCGCGCTGGAGGAGCCTGGACGGTGGCAGGTGAAGGAGCGCCAGCGCTTTCGCGCACGTATGCAGTTCCAGGAGCGGATCGCACAGGAGGCGCAGGCGAGCGCGAACGAAAAAGACGAACCCGGACGCAAGTATCCGCGGCTGCCGCTGCCGGGTTGAGCGTTCAACGTAAGGATAGATAGAACGTGGATGATGCGCATTGGGCGGATTCGCGCGGATTTACAGGATCAACAAACGTTTTGGTCTATGCATGTAAAGCTATTGTGGCTGCTCATTTGTGCCCATTTCTTTGGCGCCGACGTTGGATGAGCGCCAGTATAGCGAGAGCGAAGGCCGCGCCCGCCATGTCGGTGGCGATATCGCGCCAGCCGCTGTGGCGACCGGGCACGAAGCGCTGGTGGAATTCGTCGGAGAGGGCGTAGGCCGCGGTCAACAGCCAGGCCAGGAGCAGTGTGCTTCGCCCCGAAAGCCGCCGGTTGCGCAGCGCCCAGTGCCACGCCAGCGCCAACGCCGCGTATTCCGTGAAGTGCGCAATCCAGGGGGCGGCGGCGTCGAGCGCCTGCACGATGGGCGGAACGAGCGCCCCAGCCTCGCGTAGGCCGAAGAGCGCCGCCCAGAAATCCGCAAACAGATGCGGGCTGCCGAGACCCGTGCGGCTGCTGAACCAGAAGATGGCGGCGGACAGCGCCAGCGCTGGACCCCAGGTGATGGCGCCCCGCGCCAGGCGGCGCAAGCGTCCGTCAGCGGGCATGTTGGAGCACGTCGACATACAAGCCTTCGAGTTGTTCCGCCAGACGCGGCCAGCCATAGTGTTCGCGCATGGCAC
>JBBSBO010000404.1:0-3730 GCA_038251215.1 Caldilineales bacterium | reverse complement strand
GTCCAGCATCTCCACCACTTCGGGCCATTGACCGTACTGCATGCGCGTCAACATCTTGCGGTAGCGCGGGTCGCGCTCCAGCGTAGGCGTCTCGCCGGTCTCCTTTTTGGGAGCGAGCGAGGGTGCGACGGCTGCCGGCGCGGCGTAGACGGGACGGCTTTCCACGTCCTCCGCCTGCGCGCGGGGGTGAAAGGGCGAGTCGATGTCCAGGCGAGCGTCCCGGCGACTATCCGGGTAAATGTCTTGATGGGTATCGGAGTGACCGCCGGCGTCAAAACCGCCGCCGTTAAAACCAACGCCATTAAAGCTAACGCTGCCAGAACCAGGGCCGATGTCGCTCTCCTGCGCGAGCGCGGCAGGCGACGCCTCGCTCAGGCCCGCCGTCCAGTGGGCGCCTGTGGCGGTGAACATGGCGCTATCCAGGCCGCTGGGCGCGCTGCGCGCAGTTCGTACAGGTTCTGTAGGGCTGCGGCCTTCATTCCAAAACATGGGTTCGCTCAAGGCGCTCATGCTACCGGCTCATTTCGCTAAAAAGGGTTCCATCGTCGGATCGGTTGTTCGGTTGATGGCCGAATGAACAATCAAGGCAGCGCTTGCTGCGGCTGTGTCTTTTCGCCTAGCCGAACATGCCCATCAAGCGCGGCACAGCGGGGCCGAGGATCACGGCAAACAGGGCCGGGAAGATAAACAGCACCATCGGGATCATCATCTTCACCGGCGCCTTGGCCGCCGATTCTTGCGCGCGCTGGCGGCGTCGGATGCGCATTTGCACGCTCTGCGTGGTGAGGACGTTGCGAATGGCAATGCCCAGGCGATCCGCCTGCACCAACACGCCCACAAACGAGGCCACGTCGGGCACATCGGTGCGGTCCGCCAGGTGGCGCAGCGCGTCCGAGCGAGGCACGCCCACGCGGATCTCGCTGATCACGCGGCGCATCTCCAGCGCCAGGGCGTTGTTGGATTGGTAGGCGACCTTTTGGATGGCGGCCTCGAAGCCCAAGCCGGCGTCCACGCAGATCGACATCATGTCCAGCGCATCGGGCAGCGACTGCCCAATCGCCTTGCGCCGCGCCCCGGCCTTGCTCTGCAGCCAAAAGTTGGGCGCATACAGCCCCACCAAGAAGGCGACGGCGGAATAGACGACCGCCATCAGCATCGGTTGGCGCGAGATCAGGAAGAGAACAGCCAGCACGCCCAATATGCTGCCCATCAAAAAGCGCAGCCCCAAAAAGTCCGTCACCGTCAGCCCGCCGGGCAGGCCCGCCACGATCAGATTGTGCTGGAGCTGCTCGATGTTGCGCGCAGGCGTGAGATAGCGGCCCATGCGGTAGAGTTTGCGCAACATGGGGCGCAGCACGCGCTCGGACCACGGCTTGCTCAGCTTGACCTGACGCATATCCACGGTCACGTTCTGTCCCAGGGCGTGCGACAGGGCGGGCAGCTTGCGCTTCTCTTGCGCCGCGCGCAGCGCAGCCAGCACTGCCAACACGGTCGCCATGATCAACAGCGTAATCACCAGCGGTGTTGCCGTCATGCGTTGCCTCGCTCTTCTTGCTTGCCCGTCTTGCGGAAAGCTCGCGACTCCCGGCAAGATGTCCTAGATGGAAAGTGTGTCATGTCGCTCAATACTCGATCTTCGTCAGCTTGCGCATTAAGACGTTGCCTATGATCACCATGATCACCGCCGAAACCGGAATCAACAGGGGCCAGCCCGGCTGGAAAATGCCCATCATATAGTCCGGATTGATAAACATCAACGCCATGCCCACCAAAATGGGCAGGCCGGTGAGCACGCTGCCCGTGATGCGCGCCTGCGCCGTGAGGGCGCTCACCTCACCCTTGAGCTGGATGCGCTCGCGGATCGTGCTCGAGATGGTCTCCAGCACCTCCGCCAAGCTGCCGCCTACCTCATTTTGAATATGCACGGCCGTGACGATCAGATCGAGGTCGTCATTGTCCACGCGCTCCACCAGGCGGTCGAGCGCGTCGCCGATGCTGAAACCCAGCGCCGTATCCTTCAACACGCGGCCGAACTCCAGCCCAATCGGCGAGGGCATTTCGTCCTTCACCACCGCTATGGCGTGCAACAGGCCATAGCCGGCGCGCAACGACCCCACCAACATCGTCAACATGTCCGGCAGTTGATTGCCGAAGTCCTTGGCGCGCTTGCCCTGCTTGCGGCTCAACTGCAAGCCCGGCAGCATCCAGCCCAACACCAGCAGCGGCACGCCCGCAATCGGCTGGCCCGTGATCACCCAGCCCGCGACCATCCCCGCCAGCCCCAGCCCCACGCGCAGCAGGACGAACTCGCCGACGGAGAGGTTGCTGTCGGCTGCCGCCAGTTGGCGCTCGATGCGTTCGCCAAAGGCCAGGCCGCGCAGACGGTTGTTCAGGCCGCTCGCCATCGCCTTGCGCCCGCTGATCTCGGCAGCGACCGGCTTGAAGGATTCGGCGAGCCGTTCCTCGACCTCGCGCGTCCACGCCAGCCAACGGAAGATAGCCGTCATGGCGGCGAAGATCGCCAGGACCACCAGCAAGACAATGATGAGAATCGGGTTCATCTCATGCTCTCCTCACAACTTCTTCGCAGAATGCGCCCAGCTTGGCTCGGGCCTTGCTTGCTCAGGCAAGGTACATGCGCCACAGGTCGGCGCCGAAATACAGGGCAATCCACGCGCCCAGCGCCAAATAGGGAGCGTACGCCATCGTGGCACGTCGCCCTGCACGCCGGCCCACGAGCAGCGCCGCGGCCGCCACGCCCCCGGCGAGGATGCCCACCGTCAGCGCCAGCAGCGCGCCGCCCAGCCCCGTGATCAGGCCGATCACGCCCGCCAGCTTGACATCGCCCATGCCCATGCCGCCCGGCCGCGCCAGCGCCGCCAACAGAAAGACGCCGAAGCCGAGGGCCGCGCCCGCCGCCGCCGAGCCAAGCGACGGTCGCTGCAAGAGCAGCGCAGCGACTGCGGCGAAAGGCAGCGCCGCCAACAACATGCGGTTCAACACGCGCCGATGCTCCAGGTCGATCACCGCCACGGCCAGGAAGAACCAGCCGTAGATCGCCACGATCAGCGCTTCCAGGCTGAGGCCGAAGCGTGCGTAGGCCAGCCAGCCGGAGAGCAGCGCCGCGCCCCATGTGAGCAGCACGCGCCCGGTATAGCCATCCGCCGCGCCGGGCGCCCGGCGCGCCAGGCGGCCTAGAGCCTGCCACGGCCTGCGCCACACACCGGCGAGGGGCTGCGCCGCGGGCAGCGCGTCGGTCATCACATTGACGACCCAGCCCGCCGTAAAGCTCAATCCCAGCACCATGAAACCGGCTATCCAAGAGGTCACGCTCGCCTATCTCCCATTGCAATTAAAAAATGAGACCGGTCACGCCCGTTACTACCGTCATAATTCCTTACCTTGCGTCAACCGGCGCTCGCCGGCGACGCGCCTACACCGGCTCCGGTTGGCCCGAACGGCGGCGCAGCGAAGGCAGCCGTCCGCGCGACTTGGCCTGCTTGGCCTGGCCGCGGCGCTGGGCCGGCGCCAGGTCGACCAGATGTTCCAACAGGCGCACCATCTCTTTGGTCAGGATCGAACGCGGGTGGCTCAGCACGAAGGGCACGCCGCGATTGAGCGCAAAAGTCGCCAGCGATGGGTCGTCGGGCAGGGCCGCCACAATCGGCTGGCCCACCTGCTCGCAGCGTGCCTCCTCGCTCACGCCGCCGCGCACGCCTGCGCGGTTGAG
>JBBSBO010000403.1:0-3740 GCA_038251215.1 Caldilineales bacterium | reverse complement strand
CGCGGGATGGGGTTCCGCGCGCCTGCGGTAGTAAGCGGCCGCGGCGATCATGGCGGCGTTGTCCGTGCAGAGGAAGATCGGCGGGATGTGCAGGGGCAGGTCGAGAGCGGCGCAACGTTCCTGCGCCAGCGCGCGCAGGCGTGCGTTGGCGCTGACCCCGCCGCAGATGCAGACCTGACGCACGCCGAACGCGCCCGCCGCGTCGACCACCTTGCTCACCAACACATCGGCGACGGCATCCTGGAACGAAGCCGCCAGGTCCGCCGCCAACTGCGCGTCGTGCAGGTCGGCGCCCTCGCGCTCCAATTGGCGCACCAGGTTGAGCGTGGCGGTCTTGAGGCCGGAGAAGCTGAAGTCGAAGCGATGGTCGGCGTCGTGCATCAGTGCGCGGGGCAAGGCGAAGCGCGCGGCATCACCCGCCTGGGCCGTCTTCTGGATCGCCGGCCCGCCGGGGAAGCCGAGGTCGAGCAGGCGCGCCACCTTGTCGAAGGCCTCGCCGGCGGCGTCGTCGAGCGTGCCGCCCAGCCGCCGGTAGCGGCAATGCCCGGTCATCAGCGCCAGTTCCGTGTGCCCGCCGGAGACGATCAGCACCAGCACGGGGAAGTCATCCTCGGGCAAGACCCCGCGTGGGCCGTCCGCCGGCAGCCAATTGCTGTAGATATGCCCTTCCAGGTGGTTGACCGGCAGCAGCGGCAACCCCGCGGCCAAGCTGAGGCCTTTGGCCGCGTTGACGCCCACCAGCAGGCTGCCCGCCAAGCCGGGGCCGACCGTCACGGCGACGGCGTCCGTCTGCGTCACGTGTTCCAAGCCGGCGTCCTGCAAGGCTTGGCGGATGACCGGATGGATCGCCAGCACGTGTTGGCGGCTGGCGACTTCGGGGAAGACGCCGCCAAAGCGCCGGTGCAGCTCGATCTGCGTGGCGACCACGTTGCTGAGGATGCGGCGACCGTCTTCCACCACGGCGGCGGCGGTTTCGTCGCAACTGCTTTCACTGGCCAGAATTTTCGTCATAGGGCAGAGTTCCTCGGGCGTTGTCGGCCCAAATCAGCACGCCGAGCGCCACGATGCCCAGGCCCAGCAGCGCTACCAGTTTGTAGACGCGGTCATCCAACAGCAGCGTGAGCGCGCCGAAGACCGCGCAGAAGGCCCAGTAGCCGAAGACGATGTTGCGTTCGGCTAGGCCCATGTCGAGCAGGCGAAAGTGCAGGTGATCGCGGCCCGCCTGCGCCGGCTTGCCGCCGCGCCGCCAACGCTGGATGATGAGCCAAGCCACGTCGAGCGCAGGCAGCCCTACCACGAGCATCACCGTAGCGAGGCGCGCCCCGCCCACAATGCCCAGGCAGGCGACGGCATAGCCTAGGAAGTAGCTGCCCGCGCTGCCCATAAAGATGCGCGCCGGCGCAAAGTTGAAGGGCAAGAAGCCCAACACCACGCCCAGCAGCGCTACGGGCAGAATAGCGACGCTCAGCTGCGGCGGGTCGGCGGCAAAGAGCATGTGTACGGCGAGCACGGTGCAGAGGATAGCCGTGACGCCCGCCACCAGCCCGCTTAGCCCGTCCAGCCAGTTGATGGTGTTCATCATGCCCATGAACCAGAAGACGGTCAGCGGGCCGACCAGCCACCAGGGCAGGCCGCCTTCGCCATAGAGCAGCCCGTCGGCGAAGGGGTTGTTGACGTGCTTGATGAAGATCAGCCCGGCGATGGCGATCAGCGAGGCGGCGAACTGCGCCAGGTATTGCGGCCCGGCGGAGAGCGTGTAGCGGTCGTCGATGAAGCCGACCAGCACGCAGAAGAACGAGCCGCCCAGCAGCGCGGCCAGCCGGCGCACTTCATTGGGGTCGTGGCGCGGGGGGAACCAAGCCGCGGCTGCAGGCGGCAGCACGGCGGGCAGGATCAGCGTCAGCGCCACCGTCAGCGTGAAGCCGGCCCACAGCGCCAGCCCGCCCGTGCGCGGGATCACGCCCTGGTGTTTGCGCCGCCCGCCCGGGCGATCCACCAGGCCCAACCGCAGGCCGATGCGCCCCGCCAAGGGCGTCAAGGCGTAGGTCAGGGACAGGCCGGTCAACAAGATCGCCAGATAGAACATGCCAGGCTATTGGCGCAGGCAGATGCGCGCTTGCCGTGCAAGCTCGTCCGCCGCGCCTCGCCCTCTCCTTGCCTTGCTCATTGCCCGGCTGATTGCCCTGCTTATGCGATGAATGACCATCGGCTGGCGCTCACGGGCGCATGTTGCCCAGCGTGCGCGGGAAGGCGATGGTCTCGCGCACGTGCTCCAGGCCGCAGATCCACGCCACCGTGCGCTCCACGCCCAGCCCAAAGCCGCTGTGTACGGCGGAGCCGTAGCGGCGCAGGTCCAGGTACCACTCGTAGACCTCGCGCGGCAGCTAATGCCGGTCAATCGCCGCCAGCAGCAGCTCCGGGTCGCTCATGCGCTCGCTGCCGCCGGTGATCTCGCCGTAGCCTTCCGGCGCGAGCAGGTCTACGCTGCGGCAGACTTCAGGCCGCCCGGGCTGCGGCTCCATGTAGAAGGCCTTGATCTGCGAAGGGTAGTGATGCACAAAGACGGGCTTGTCGAACTGGGCGGCGAGATAGGTTTCGTGCGGGCTGCCGAAGTCGCCGCCCCATTCGATGGCGGGCACGGGGTCGTCGTAGCCGGGAACCAACTCGCCCGTCGCGGCGGCGCGGTTGATCATCTCGATGGCGTCGTCGTAGTGGATGCGCGGGAAGGGCGGCGTCACGTTTTGCAGCCGCGTCAAGTCCCGCTCCAACACAGCCAGCTCGGCGGCGCAATCTTGCAGACAGCGCTGCACGATGTAGCTGACGAACTGCTCCTCGATCTCCATCAACTGGTCGAGGTCGCAGAACGCCATTTCCGGCTCCACCATCCAGAACTCTTGCAGGTGGCGGCGCGTCTTACTTTTCTCGGCGCGGAAGGTCGGCCCGAAGGCGTAGACCTTGCCGAAGGCGAAGATGTTTGCCTCGTTATAGAGTTGGCCGGTTTGCGCCAGGAAGGCCGGCTCGCCGTGATAGTCCAGCTTGAAGAGCGTGGTCGTGCCCTCGGCCGCGGCGGGCGTGAGGATGGGCGTGTCCACGTTGAGGAAGCCGTGGTCGTCCAGCCAATCGCGGATGGCGCGGATGATGACGGCGCGCACGCGCATGGCGGCCCATTGGCGCGAGGATCGCAGCCACAGATGGCGGTTCTGCATCAGGAACTCGACGCCGTGCTCTTTGGGCGTGATGGGG
The DNA here is from genome assembly GCA_038251215.1 of Caldilineales bacterium. Lineage (GTDB taxonomy): Bacteria > Chloroflexota > Anaerolineae > Caldilineales > Caldilineaceae > JASGTU01. Next base: position 497 of record JBBSBO010000403.1, on the reverse strand, counting down.
TACGGCTCGGCGATCTGCACGACTTCCACCTGCTGCACGTCCAGCTCGTAGCCGCCGGGCACGCCGGGCGCGCGCGGCTCGGCCTTGACGAGGCCGGTCACCTTGAGGCTACTCTCTTGCGTCAGCAGCTTGGCCGCGTCGAACTGTTCGTCGCCCACATTGCCGCGAAAGACGACGGCCTGGCACACGCCCGTGCCGTCGCGCACCTGCAAGAACTGGAGCTTGCCCTTGCCGGTGCTGTGATACAGCCAGCCTTGCAGGGTGACAATCTCGCCTACATGGTCACTGAGTTGATCGATGGAAACAACGGGCGTCACGTTTTCACTCCATTTCGGCTGGGGCGCTGGGCTTGTCAGGGTCGTCTACTGCTTTGTTGTCTATTATATTTAGGACTTACGCAACGAGAATCATTTTGACGGTGGGGGAACGCAATTGCTGACAGAGGTAGTCGTCAAGCAGGTCGTGTTTGACTCGGTAAACGGTGCGAGCGGTGTCAT
>JBBSBO010000402.1:0-3750 GCA_038251215.1 Caldilineales bacterium | reverse complement strand
GCCCCAGCCGACGCCGAGCGTGCCCACGGTCATCACGCAGCCGGATCGCATGAACTTGCGCGGCGGGCCTGGGACTAATTATCCGACAGTGGGCAGCGCAACGGCTGGGTCCGCGTTTGAGGCGCTGGCCCTGGGGCCGGGCGGTGAATGGGTGCAGATTCGCGTGGAGGGCGCGGAGGAGCCGGCCTGGCTCTCCCGCGACTTGATCGACTTGGTGGGACCCAGCGAGGGTTTGGTCGAACTGGCGCAAGAGGCGCTGCCGACTCCGCCCGCACCGGCCGAGCCGGCTGTCGCCCAATCTGTGGCGCAGTCTGCCGCGGTGCAGGCCGCGCCGCCGCCTTCCGGCGCCGGTTTCTTCGGCTATGGCATGCAGGCGCACTTTCTGGGCGGCGGGGCCGGCGCGGCCCTCAATGCCGTCAGCGATCTGGGCTTCAATTGGATCAAGCAGCAGGTGGAGTGGCGGCTCTTCCAGCCGCAGGCAGGCCCCGCCGGCTTCGGCGAGCTGGGCGGCATCGTCAGCGAGGCGGGCAACCGCGGCATCAACGTGCTCTTCAGCGTGGTCAACTCACCCACCTGGGCGCGTGAGGCGGGTTTCGACGGCAGCGTGGGCGGGCCGCCCGCCGATCCGCAGGCCTACGCCTCGTTTGTTGGGGCGATGGCCGGCCAGTTCTGCGGCACGTCGCTCAAGGCCATTGAGATTTGGAATGAGCAGAACCTGCACTACGAGTGGGGCAACAAGCCGCTCGACCCGGCGGAGTACATGAACCTGCTCCGCCCGGCCTACGCCGCCATCAAAGCGGCCTGCCCGGAGATGCTGGTGATCAGCGGCGCGCTGACGCCCGCAGGGTCGAACCCGCCCTTTGCCATGGACGACTTCGCCTATCTGGAAGGCATGTATCAAAACGGGCTGGCGAACTATTCCGACGGCATCGGCGTACACCCCAGCGGCTACAACGTGCCCGCCAGTGTGGGCTGGGAGAATGCCTGCGACGTGATCCAACAGACGGGCAATACCTTCAACGGCGCGTGCGACACGCCGCACCACTCTTGGTCCTTCCGCAGCACGATGGAAGGCTATCGCAACATCATGAATGTCTATGGCGACGCCAACAAGCGGCTATGGCCGACCGAGTTCGGCTGGGCTGCAGGCGGGGCTTTTGACGGGCGCTATGCCTACGCTAATGACAATGGCTTCGACGAGCAGGCAGCCTGGACGGTGGAGGCCTATCAGATGATGCGCGATTGGGGCTGGGTCGGCCCGGCTTTCCTGTGGAATCTGAACTTCCGCGTAGTAGCGGACGGCTCGGAAAAGGCGCAGTGGGGCATCGTCGGCAACGACTATCAGCCGCTGCCTACTTATCAAGCGCTCAAGGCAATGGCGAAATAAAGGCGAAATTGAACTGCGCACGACCAGTGCAAAGTAGAAGCCGGCAACGAGCTAACCCGGATCAGACCCGAGAATTGGACTCTAGGATGAACCCTGCGAAGATAGGCCATGCAAATACTGACGAGGCACGGATGACCAGAATGAACCCGCGCCGCTTGCTTGTGATCAGCCTGCTCGTGACCGCAGCCCTGCTCTTGGGCGCCTGTGGGCGAGGGCGGGCGGAAGCTACGCCCACGCCGACCAAGACGCCTATGGGCGCCGGCGCAGCACAGCCCGCGCAGCCGGCGACGACGCCGGAGCCGGCCGCCGCCTCGCCCGCCGGCCCCACCGTGGCGCCCGCCGCCGGACAGGAGCAGGCCACGCCTACGCCTGCCGAGGAGACGACCAAGACCGTAGCCGTTATCAGCGCTAGCATCCTGAATGTGCGCAGCCAGCCCGACGCCAATGCCGCGCTGGTGCAGACCGTGGACCAGGGGCAGCAGTTCGATGTGATTGGCCGCTCGGCGGACGGGGCATGGGTGCAATTGGGGGAGGCAGGCCGCGAATTGGGCTGGGTGGCGGCGGAGTATGTTACGCTGCAAACCGTCGACCTGACCGCGCAAGAGCCGACGGCGGAGGAGGAGGCGCCTGCGGCCCAGCAGCCAATCATCACGCCGCAGGCCGGCGGCAGCTTCCAGCCGGCGACCATGACCAGCCCGGACTATGGCGCGCAGGCCTTTTTGTGGTGGAAGCCCGAAATCGCCGACCGCGATCTCAACTTGATGCAGGAGGCCGGCTTCCGCTGGGTCAAACAAGCCTTCGCCTGGGAGACGATTGAGGGCGCGGGCAAAGGCGTATTCGACTGGTCCGTGGCGGACCGCGTGGTGACGCACGTCAATAACGCCGACCTCAAGCTGTTAGCGCGCCTCAGCAGCGACCCGGAGAAGGTTGACTTCTGGCCAGGCCAGCCGCCGGGCAACGCTGATGCCTTCGCCGACTATGCCTATGCTGTGGCCGCGCGCTACAACTGCACGCCGCAGGCCATGGGCTGTATTCAGGCGTTCCAGATTTGGAACGAGCCGAATCTGGCGCGTGAGTGGGGCGGCAATCAGCCCAACCCGGCGCAATATGCCCAGTTTTTGCAGAAGGCCTACGCGGCCATCAAGCGCGGCAACCCCAACGCCATCGTGATCAGCGCGGGCATGGCGCCCACGGGCGACAACAACGCCATTGCCATGCCGGATGATATCTTCTATGAAAGCATGTACCAGGCGATGGGCGGCAACAGTAACGGCTACTTCGACATGCTGGGCGTGCATGGGGCCGGCTTCGCCGCGCCGCCGGAGCTGGACCCCGCCGTGGCCGCGTCCGAGCAGCGTTATGGCGGCTATCGCTTCTTCGCCTTCCGCCATGTCGAGGACATTCGCGCCATCATGGAGAAGTACGGCGACGGCGGCAAGAAGCTTGTGCTGCTGGAGTTCGGCTGGACGTATGACCCGGTCAACGCCGACTACAAATGGCACGGGGCCGACGCCGGCATCACCGATATGGTGCAGGGTGATTACCTGAAACGCGCCTATGAGTTCGCCGCGGCCAACTGGCAGCCGTGGATCGGTCTGATGAGCCTGTTGACGATGCCCAACCTAGATTGGGTGGAAGACGGCAATCCGCAGGACGAGGAGCAGTACTGGTGGGCTATTCTGGAGCCGAGCCAGATCGACGAGCTGAAGCTGCGCCCGGCCTATGTGATGCTGTGCATCTACTTCAACGGCGTTGACGGCAAGGTCTGCAAGTACGACCCGAATCGCTAGGCGAGAGCATGACTCGTCACATGTCATGCGTCGTGCGTCACACGTTGGACGCCGGTTCAGTTGCCGCTGGTGAGGCCGAGGAAGAGCTGGATGGCTTCCTCGCCCAGGCCGGCGAAGAAATCAACCCAGTCTGTTTCCTGCGCCACGCCCGAGGAGTTTAGCTGGTCGAGGTTGGGCTGCCAGTTGCTCGCGGCGAAGCGCGCGCCGAAGAGACCCATGGCGATCACAAGCACGAAGAAGAGGCGAGTCAGCTGGCGGTTATTGCGGTACATGAGGCTCCGAACGGACAGGTAAAAAAGATGCGCGATGCGATTTGCATGACTCCGCCAGTATGATATACTTTGACGGTAGAGATTGCCAAACCGTGGGTGAGTAGCTCAGCCGGTTAGAGCGCACGGTTCACATCCGTGAGGTCGTAGGTTCGAGTCCTATCTCGCCCACCAAAGTCGGGTCGCACTGCAGCAGTTTGCGGGTGCGGCCCGTTTTTTGTATGCGCTTTGTCACTTTGAAATCTATGAGGTAAATACGATGAAGCCAGAGCTTTATCAAGAAGTTGTCGTCACACAAGATATG
>JBBSBO010000401.1:0-3779 GCA_038251215.1 Caldilineales bacterium | reverse complement strand
TGGGGCGCATCATGCGCAGCGTGGAGAACTATCAGCGGCTGATCGACCTGGTCTCCAGCGAGGCCAATGGCATCTGTCTGTGCCAGGGCAACTTTACGATGATGACCGACGACCTGCCCGCCGTGATCCGCCATTTCGGCAAGCAGGGCAAGATCTATTTTGTCCATTTCCGCGATGTGCGCGGCACGCCCGAAAAGTTCGTGGAGACCTTCCACGACGAAGGGCAGACCGACATGCTGGCCTGTATGCGCGCCTACCGCGACATCGGCTTCGAGGGCGTGTTGCGCCCGGACCATGTGCCGACGATGGAGGGCGATGTCAACGATCGCCCCGGCTATTCCTCGATCGGGCGCTTGTTTGCGATTGGTTACATCAAAGGGCTGCGCGAAGCCGTGTATGCCCAGTAAACATAAATTTGTACGGGTACATCTCAGTTCATCCCAGCATTCTCGCTAGAAAGAAGTCACCATGCCTAAGATTACCTTTATCGGCGCCGGCAGCTTCGGCTTCACGCGCAAACTGGTGCGTGACGTTTTGACCTTTCCGCTCCTGAAAGACGCCACCCTCTGCCTGATGGACATCGACCCCGACCACTTGGAGTTCGCCCGGCGCGCCGTGCAGAAGATCGTCGACCTGGGCAATTACCCTGCCAAGGTGGAGGCGACCCTCGACCGCGAAGAAGCGTTGCGCGGGGCCGACTATGTGATCGTGACGATCTTGGCCGGCGGCCTGGACATATGGCGGCACGACATTGAGATCCCCAAGAAGTATGGCATCGACACCAACATCGGCGACACGCGCGGGCCTTCGGGCATCTTCCGCGGCCTGCGCACCATCCCGGTGATGCTGGGCATCGCCCGCGACATGGAGCGCCTCTGCCCGGACGCCACCATGCTCAACTACACCAACCCCATGGTCATGCTCTGCCGCGCCATCCAAAGCCAGACCAGCATCAAGGTGACGGGCTTGTGCCACAGCGTGCAGGGCACGGCGGAGATGCTCGCCGGCTGGATCGGTGCGCCGATGGATGAGATCACCTACACCTGCGCCGGCATCAACCACATGGCCTGGTATCTGAAATACGAGTGGAACGGCAAGGACGCCTATCCGCTGATCCACAAGGCCATCACCGCGCGCCCTGAAGTCTACAACGAGGAGCAGGTGCGTAACGAGATGTATTTGGCGCTGGACTACTATCCCACCGAGTCGAGCGGCCATCACTCCGAATACAACTGGTGGTTCCGCAAACGAGCCGACCTGATCGAGAAGTATTGCACGCACGGCACAGGCTGGAATCCCGGCGAGTATGCCTATATCATCACGAACCGCGAGGAGCGCAACAAGACGTGGCGTGCCGACACCGAGGCATGGCTGGCGCAAGAGACGCCCATCGAGTTGGAGCGCGGGCACGAGTACGCGGCCTATATCCTCAACGCGCTGGAGGGCGGCGAACCTTTCGAATATAACGGCAACACGGCCAACACGGGGCTGATCACCAACTTGCCGCAGAACGCCTGCGTCGAGGTGCCGGTGTGGGCCAGCCGCAAGGGGCTGGAGCCGGTCTATGTCGGCGCGCTGCCGCCGCAGGTCGCCATGCTCACCGGCCTCACCGCGCAGATCGAGGAAATGGCCGTGGAGGGCGCACTGACCGGCAATCCGCGCCTGGTCTACCAGGCCATCGCCCACGACCCGCTGACCGCCAGCGTGCTCTCGCTGGCCGAAATCAAAACCATGGTCAACGAGATGTTCGCGCAGAACAAGGATCATCTGCCCACGTTCAAGCATTTCGAGGTCTAGACGGCAGGTGATGAAGCCCAACATTCTGTTGATTACCAGCGACCAGCAGCATTGGCACACGCTGGGCGTGAACAACCCAGAGATTCACACGCCGAACCTGGACCGGCTGGCGGCGCAGGGCACGCGCTATACGCGCGCCTATTGCCCCAACCCCACCTGTTCGCCCACGCGCGCGTCGATGATCACGGGCAAGTATCCCAGCCAACACGGCTGTTGGTCGCTGGGCACGAAGCTGGCGGAGACGGAGGAGACGGTCGGTGACCGTCTCCAGGCCGCCGGCTATCGCACGGCGCTGGTGGGCAAAGCGCACTTCCAGCCCCTGCGCGGGACCGAGCGCTATCCTTCGCTGGAGGCGTACCCGCTCCTGCAAGACTTCGACTTCTGGCGCCGGTTCCATGGCCCGTTCTATGGCTTCCAGCGCGTGGAACTGGCGCGCAACCACACCGACGAGGCGCATGTCGGGCAGCACTACGCCCTGTGGATGGAAGAGCGCGGCCTCGCCAACTGGCGTGACTACTTCCGCCCGCCCACGGGCAACAATCCCAACCAGCATCGCAAATGGCTGATCCCGGAGGAGTTTCACTACGACGCCTGGATCGCCGACCGCACCAACGCGCTGATGGAAGAGTACGCGCAGGGCGATGAACCCTTCTTCCTGTGGGCCAGCTTCTTCGACCCGCACCCGGACTACCTGGCGCCGGAGCCGTGGGACACGATGTATGACCCCGCCGGCCTCAGCGTGCCGCAGAGCACGCCGGGCGAGCACGATGCCAACCCGCCGCACTTCCAACTGACGCAGCAAGCCGCGCCGGACTTCACGCCCTATGCGGAGCCGAACGGCAACGGCCTGCACGGCTTCCATTCGCACGTGCATCAGGATGAGGAACTGGCGAAGGACATTGCCACCTACTATGGCATGATTTCGCTGATGGACAAGTACATCGGCGTTATCCTGGATAAGCTGGATGCGCTGGGGCTGACTGAGAATACGCTGGTGGTCTTTACGTCCGACCACGGCCATTTCTTCGGGCAGCACGGGCTGATCGCCAAGGGCGCCTTCCACTACGAGGATATGATCCGCGTGCCCATGATCGTGCGCCAACCGGGCGTCGTGCCCGCCGGCGTGGAGAGCGACGCCATGCAGTCGCTGGTCGACTATGCGCCGAGCTTCCTGGGCGCGGCCGGCCTCGAGGTTCCGCTCACGATGTCGGGCGTGGATCAATCCGCGGTGTGGGCGGGCAAGCAGGCGCGCGCCCGCGATCATATCTTGGTGGAAAACCGGCATCAGCCGACCACGATATTTGCAAAAACGTATGTGGATGCGCGCCACAAAATCACCGCCTATTACAATCGCCCCTACGGCGAACTGTTCGACTTGGCGACGGACCCGGGCGAAGTGCATAACTTGTGGGATGACCCGCAGGCCGCGAGCCTGAGGGCGGAACTGCTGCTCAAGCTGCTGCACGCCGAGATGGGCGCGGAGCCGCTGATCATGCCGCGCATCTGGCACGCGTGACAATTGCCTGACGATCTTCGCGGAAGCTTCAAGCTTCCGCGAAGATGCTGTGTTTGAAGCCTATTGGAGAGAAAGGACTATAAACCATGCCGAAGATCGCATTTCTAGGCGCCGGCAGCACCGTATTTGCCAAGAACCTGATGGGCGACATCCTCAGCTATCCCGAACTGGCGGATTCCACCCTGAGCCTGCACGACATCAACGAGGAACGCCTGCACACCTCGGCGATTGTGGCGCACAAGGTGGCGCAGACCACCGGCGCCAAGCCGACCATCGAGGCGACGACCGACCGCCGCGCCGCGCTGGACGGAGCCGACTACGCCATCTCGATGATCCAGGTGGGCGGCTATAAGCCCAGCACCGTCGTCGATTTCGAGGTCCCCAAGAAGTATGGCCTGCGCCAGACGATTGCCGACACGCTGGGCATCGGCGGCATCATGCGCGGGCTGCGCACCATTCCCGTGTT
>JBBSBO010000400.1:0-3794 GCA_038251215.1 Caldilineales bacterium | reverse complement strand
TAGAAGTAGGACCTGTTATGGTATCTCCAGACCCGAAGGCCGGTTCATAAAGCGGCTACGGGCGACAATGGGATGGGATGGCACGAAATGAACGCACAACGAAGCTCACGCGAACTCGCACGGAAAATTGCACGGGACGGGCGCGCCTGTCCGCTCAACCGCCACGCTCACATCACGCGGCTGCTTCTGCTCGTGCTGCTGCTCGCCGCGGCGCTGGCTTTGGCGGCCTGCGGCGATGAAGAAGAAGCCACGCCCACGCCGGTCCCTGCGGGCGAACTAACGGCAGGCGCCATCGCAGCCACCGCCGACGCCGGCGCCGCCGTCAAACCGGCGCCGGAATCGCCCCTGCCCACCCCCACCACAGCGGAGGCGACGGTGACGACCCAAGCGGCGGACGCGGCGCAGCCGACCGTCACCGTCACCGTGACGATGGCTGCCAACGGCTCCACTGCCGTCTTTGTGCCGCTGGAAGTGGACCCAGGCATCGACTGCGAGATCGAGTCGCACATCGACCTGGCGGGCTACCCCAACCTGGAAGAGCTGCTGGGCTGCCCCACCGCCGCCGCCATCCTCGACCCGATCGGCATCAATGAGTTCGGCGAAGGGCCGGACTTCGACCGTTTCATGCTCTGGTTCAGCCATGAAAACCAGATCTACGTGCTCTTCCCCGACGGCAGTTGGCAAAGCTACGCCGACACCTGGCAAGAGTCCGAGCCGACCTATCCCTGCAACCCGTTTGGCGGTGAAGCCGATTCGCCGCCGCTGCCCCGCCGTGGCTTCGGCAAGCTGTGGTGCAGCAACCCTGCCATCCAAGAGGTGATGGGCGCCGTGCCGCGCGAAGAGCGGCTGTGCCAACACTCCGTCCTGCAGCAGTTCGCGGGCGGACGCCTGCTCGCCTGCTTTGAGGACGCCACCATCCGCTATTTCCGCTTGCTCGACGACCACGCGTGGGACGTGGTCACCCAGTGACAGTGACAGTGCAATTGGCAGGGACGGCGGCCATGAAAACTGAGGACGGACAAGCTCGATCATGCGCGTGATCACCGGCAGCGCCAAAGGCCACAAGTTGCAGATGGTGCCGGGCGATTCGACGCGCCCCATCACCGACCGCGCCAAGGAAGCGCTCTTCAGCATCCTCGACGATTGGGTGGCGGGCGCACGCGTGCTGGACCTCTTTGCCGGCACCGGCGCCGTCGGCATCGAGGCGCTCAGCCGCGGCAGTGCCTTCGCCCTCTTCCTCGACCGCAACCGCCGTGCCGTAGCCACGATCGACGCCAACCTGCGCCATTGCAAGCTGCGCGAGCAGGCGCGCATCGAACAGGCCGACAGCTTCGCCTTCCTGCGCGAATACCGCAGCGAGCCGTTTGACCTGATCTACATCGCGCCGCCGCAATATCAAGAGCTGTGGCGCAAGGCGCTTGAACTCGTCGACCAGTCGCCGCGCCTCTTGGCTCCCTCCGCGACCGTGGTCGTGCAGATTCACCCGCGCGAGGATGCGCCGCTCGACCTCGCCACGCTGCAAGAATACGACCGCCGCGAATATGGCTCCGTGCTGCTGATCTTCTACGCCGCGCGCGCGGACCTGGAGGCCGAGGCCGCCGATGATATGGGCGACGAAAACGCCGATGAAAATTGGGACAAGGAGTTGGGCGAGGAGCTGGACGAGGATTAGCGGGGCGAGCCGCCCGCATGCCCGCCGTTAACCATGTAAAAAAGAGCAGACCCTGCGCTGGGGCCTGCTCTTTTCAATTCTGCCTTGAACTTCTAGCTTGAACTGTGCCGGCGACAACTCGCCGCCGCGCCTACTGGCCGGCGGGCGCCGCCCCTTCGCTCGTCGAAATGATGTCCGAGACATTGGCGAGGGCATCATCCAACGCCACAAGGAAAGCCACGAACTGGCCGTTCGCCCCTTGCAGCGCGGTGACCGAACTCTTGAGGACGTCCACATCGGCGCCGTTGGCGTCCACGGCCTGCTGCAGCGAGGACTGCACGCCCAATAGCTGGGTTTGGATAGCCTTGGCCTGCTGGGCAACGACCTCAACGTTCTGCGATACTGCGCCGACGTTCTCGTCGATGCGCGTCATGCTGGCCTCCATCACCGCCAGCCGTTCGCCTCCGGTGAAGCTCAACGTGCCGCCATTGATGATGGCCAAAATGAGCAGCGTGAGCAGCATGCCCAAGACCGCGCCGCCGATCGCCGCGCCGAACATGGACAGCGAATCGTGCCGGTAGGCGTTGTACTCCAGCTCGGGCGCATCCGGGACACGCTCGATGGGTTGATTAATTTCCAGGGACTTGTTTTGAACGCTCATAGCACTCCTTCCTCAGACGAAATTCCCCTACAAGAGTAAACATTTCCAATTTCAAAAACGGGACCTATTGCCAGTATAGCCCTCTCTGCGCTGTGCAACTGTGCCGTCGCGTCCTAAGCCGCGCGCAGAAATACGCTTGCCGGCTCCTTCCCAACGCTTCGTGCGGGCGCCCATCGCCTAACAGCCCCAAACCGCGCAGGTCACATCATCTTAGCCGCGGGGGCGGATTTCGTCAAGGTTGATTGCCCTACTTTCGGTAGGCGATCCCTGTGCAATCAAGCGGGGCAAACCCAGGCGCATCGTCCCCGACAAGCAGAAATACATCCGAAGATGCCCTCCCCCTTAGCCTCCCACTCCTTCAGTCGATCGAATAGCGCCTGGTTGATAGCCAAGCCGGCCGCGTGTCAAGACAAGAATTAGGAGGGCTGCCGCGCCGACGCCGATCAACATCACCAGATCAGTGTCCGTCGCGATGGGGGCAGGGAAGAGCGGCGACACGACTACACCTACAGTGTTGATGCTGGCATGCAGCAGGATCGCGATAAACACACTTTCTCGCGTATGGTTGAAGACCCAAGTGAAAATGATGGCAAGAGCCGTCACCATCAGAAAGAAGATAGGGAGGTTGGTAAGAAAAGGCGCGAAGCCGGCGCCTGGCCCTCCTCTTTGAGCCGATGTGAAGAAGTGCGGCAAGTGCCAGCCGGTCCATAAGACGCCCAGGAATAAGGTCCCCCACAGCGGGCCATAATGCGCTTGCATACGAGGAAGGGCAAAGCCGCGCCATCCGATTTCCTCGCCTAGCGGCCCGCCTACAAAGAAGATAACGACAAAGGTTATCACATAACTCACCAGGAGGAAGATAGGAGGGCGACTCTGAAAGCTCGCCGGCGCCCCCGGCAAGACAAAAATCCCCAGCAAAAACAACGCCGGAATGCCTAATAGGACGAATAGGTACCATTGCCGGCCGGCGCGCCATTGCACTAGACGACGCCCCAGACGCACCAGCCCGGCTTTCCCTTCGGTAATGCGGATCATAATGAAGGCAGCCAAAGTCGGCCCCACAAATGGGTTGAGAACAAAGGCAATTGTGAAATCCTGGTGCAGGATGCCCCACTCCGAAAGCACAAATGGGATCAGCATGATCCAGGAGAATGTATATGCCATCAGAAAGAAGAAGAACAAAGGATGCCGCCGCATCACCTGAGGCAGACCTGTGACAGGGGGGGAGTGGGGTGTGTCAACAGATATGGGTTGAATGGTTCCCTTTGCAGTCTTCATTGCAGTGCCCCTAACCTGTCATTGAGCCATAGTCAGGCTCTGACTCAGAATAAGCGCCAAATAATAGGGAAGCGGATTCAATAAAGTGAGCCTATTGGAGTATAGATCGCACGAATCGGCAAGGAAACTCTAGCCAATGCTGTTCTCTGCGTTCTCTGCACCTTTGCGATTTGCTATCCTTCCACGCGCTCGGCGAGGAGCATC
>JBBSBO010000399.1:0-3797 GCA_038251215.1 Caldilineales bacterium | reverse complement strand
CTTCGCCGTCCCGTCGAGCTTGGTCAGGACGATGCCCGTCACATCCACGGCTTCTTTAAAATGCTTGGCCTGCTCGATGGCATTCTGCCCCGTCGTCGCATCCAGCACCAGCAGCGTCTCATGCGGCGCATCATGCACCTGCCGCGCCGCCACGTCATGCACCTTCTGCAACTCTTTCATCAGGTTGTACTTGGTGTGTAACCGGCCCGCCGTATCAATAATCAGGATGTCCGCGTTCCGGCTCTCCTGGCTCGCGCGGATCGCGTCGTACACCACTGCGCCCGGGTCGGCCCCCGGCGCCTGCGCGATCACGCTGATCCCCACCCTGTCGCCCCAGATCTTGAGCTGGTCAACCGCCGCGGCGCGGAACGTATCGCCCGCCGCCAGCACCACCCGCCGGTTGCGTCGCCGGTAATATTGCGCCAGCTTGGCGATGCTCGTCGTCTTACCCGACCCGTTCACGCCCACCACCAGCACCACGCTCAGCATCCGCGGCTCGTCGAGCTTGCTGGGCAACGGCTCGGCCAGCAGCGCCGCCAACTCCTCGCTCAAGGCGAGCCGGACGTCCTCGACGCGCTTGATGTTTTCCGTCGCAATGCGGCGCTTCAGCGTTTCCACCAATTCGAGCGACGTATCCACGCCCAGGTCGGCCTGGATCAGCAGCGCCTCCAACTCATCCCACGTGTCATCGGTGATCTCATTGGCCTGGAACAGCGTCCCGATCCGGCCAAAGAACCCCTGCCGGGTCTTCGTCAGGCTTTGCTTGAGCTTTTCATCCTCTTGCGCCTTCTCGGCGGCCGATTTGCGGAATAGTCCCTGGAACACACCCTTCTCCTGCCGGTCGGTCTGATTGCGCTAAAAACCCCAGACTGAAAGAGCCTGGGGCCGCACCTCACGCACGCATTATACATCGCGCCCACCGAAATACAAAAGGTGAGTTACTGTACCCTCCAGGGCTTTTACCTTGTCATTCTGAGCGGGTCTACCCGCGGACGTACATTACGGCGTGCCGCCAGCGAAGAATCTCTCGCAACACGAGGCGAGACTCTTCGCTAGAGCCTAACCGTAGCGTACTTTGAGTGGTCAACCCGTTCAGGGTGACATCATAAAAACTAACTTTACCGACTACTCAGAATGACAAGGTAAAAGCCCTGCTGCATCCTCACCCTCTCCCACTGGGTTAGCGTGAGGGTGGGTTATACGTAGTGCTTCGTGTTATGATAAAATCATCTTCAGCATGATCCGGCCGCCTGTCAGCGCGCGGCCCTGTCTGGAGTATATGTGTATGAGTAGCAACTTTTCGCCCGACCCTATTGCGGCGTACGCAGAAACCCTCGGTCTGGCCTTCGACGATCTCACTCTCCTGCGCACCGCCCTCACCCACCGCTCATATCTCAACGAGCACCCCGACCGGGAAGGGGAGGACAACGAGCGCATGGAGTACCTGGGCGACGCCGTGCTCGATTTCATCCTGGCCGATTACCTCTATCGGGCGCTGCCCGAGGCGAAAGAGGGCGTGCTGACGGCTCTGCGCGCCGAGATGGTGCGCCGCGAGACGTTATCGCGCTTCGCGCGCGAACTCCGGCTCGGTGAGGCGCTATTGATGGGGCGCGGCGAGGAAGATACGGGCGGGCGCGACCGCGCGGCCACCCAATGCGCCGCCTTCGAAGCCCTGGTCGGCGCGATTTTTCTGGATCAGGGTATGGATGCTGCGCTCGATTTCGTCTTGCCTTTCGTCGAAGCGGCCCTGCCCCAGGCGCATGAAGAGGTCGAGGGCAAAGACCCCAAGAGTCGCTTGCAGGAACTGGCGCAGGGCACGTTGGGCGTCACGCCGCGCTATCGCACCATCCGCTCCGAAGGCCCCGATCATGCCCGCACTTTCACCGTGGAAGTCTCCATCGGCGATACGGTTTGCGGGCAAGGTCAGGGGCCGAACAAGCAAATCGCCGCGCAACACGCGGCGATAGAGGCCCTCGCGCAGATGGAACTTGCGCCGATCGAAGACGCTTCAGAGAATTAAGATCAATCCGAACATTCCCCAGAGCATCATGGCTTTACCTTCGTAGTGACGGCTTCAGCCGTTGTCGTGTCCCCCCCACCGCGGAAGCCGTCACAAAGAAGGGGTCAGGCAGGCTACGAAAGAGAGCGGATACTTACGGCAACCCCTCGGCGGCGCGGCGCAGCACCTCGCGCACCTGCCCCGCATATGCGGCGAGCGTGCGTTGGCGCGCCGGCGCCTTGTGTTTCGCATATTCCATCGCCAGGTCGGCCACCCGATACGCGGCCTCCGGTTTGCCGGTCTCCCGCGCGCGTTCCGCTCGCATCTTCAGGATCATCCCGTCGCGGTCGAGCCAGTGCAGCAATACGTCCAGCGCCTCCAGCGGGCTGTTCACCTGTTCGCCCGCCCCCGCATTCAGGACATATTCCGCGTTGCCCGTCTCCTGTCCCGGGATCAACTCCGAGATAATCAACGGCAGTCCCGCGGCCAGCGCCTCCGAGACGGTCAGTCCGCCCGCCTTGCACACGATGATATCCGCCGCCATCATCAGTTCGGACATGTTGCCGACGAAGTTGTGGACGTGCGCGGGCGGCAGCCACTGTGTCGCCAGCCAGCGCCGATGCAACGCCTCGTTGCCGCCCGCGACCAACACAAGCTCGATCGGCAGCACGGAATGGTTATACGCGTAAGAGACGGCCTCGATCTTCTGCGTCCGTTTGCTGCCCGCGAAAAGCACCACGCAGCGATCCGGCGTCCAACCGAGTTCGGCGCGTAACTCCTGCTTATCTCTGGGATGCGCGAACACCGGGTTGACCGGCAGCCCCGTGACCTCGATTTTGCCCGCCGGGAAGCCACTCTCCAGCGCCCGCTGCGCGACGATAGCCGTCGGTGCAAGCAGCATGTCCACGTCTTTGTAGAACCACATGCCATGCACCGTGGACAGGTCGGTCACCATCGTGAGCACAGGCATATAATGCCCCGTGATGACGCTCACGCTGGCCGTGGGCGCCTGATAATACGGGTGCGTGCTGACGATCACGTCGGGCCGATGGGTCGTGACGATATCACTGATCGCGTTGTGCAACGCCACCATCAACGCCCCCTCCGCCAGGCTCACGGGGACTTTCCAATCGCTGGCCTGATAACCCAGGTCGTAGAGTTGCGGCGCAGCCTGCACGAAGCGGTCGTAGTCCGTCTGGCTGCGCCGCAACACGGTGGGCGTGCGCGGATCGTCCAGCGGATTGACGATCTCCATCACGCATTCATCTGCGTAACGCTCGTGCAGCGCGGCCGCAATGGCATTCGCGCACGAACGATGCCCAAACCCCGCGTCGGCGGTGAGGATCAGCACGCGTTGTTTGTCCGTCACGGTAAGCTCTTTCTCTACGAGACTACGGTTGAATCCTGTCCATCAATTCGACCTGAGGCGCAGGTAGAACGGCGTGCCCTGCGGCATCGAGCAGGACGCGTTCAGGCACAACCCGCGAAACTCAATCAACTGTCCTGCGGAAATCGGCCAGTCCACCGGGTTGTTCCCCGTGGTATACGCCTGAGGCGCCTGGATAGTCAGTGCCGCCTGGCAGCAATCGCCCGGCCCGCGGAACAGCGGGTTCACCCCATCCACCGTCAGCAGCCAGCCGGGTTGGTCGCCGCCCAGCACCGGGTCTACGTCCGTCGAGCGGTTGACGCTGCGTACCACGGCCTGCACGATGGCCTCGTTGGGCCGCAGCGACGGCTGCCCGACGTTCAGCGTCAGGGACTTCTCCGAGGTGCCTCCGTCTTGCGCGATCGCGCTGAT
>JBBSBO010000398.1:0-3822 GCA_038251215.1 Caldilineales bacterium | reverse complement strand
TATATGCCGGAAGGCTTCGAGATCGCACCGGGCGCCTCGCTCGAGTTGAAGCCGGGCGGCAAGCATGTTATGTTAATGGGCGTGACCGCGCCCATGGCTGTGGGCGACGAAATCCAGGTGGAGTTGGTCTTCGAGTACAGCGACCCCATCATCCTCACCGTGCCGGTCGTGGAGATGGCAATGCCCATGCCGTAATCTTGGTCCTCGCCTTTGTCCAACGGCGCTGCGCCTCACTCGGAGCGAGTGGGGCGCAGCGCTTCTCTCTTGTTCCCCCTCATCCGTGTGAATCAGACGCTCAGCGCGGCTTTTGGCGGCGGCTTGCAGATCGCGGGCATTGTGTGCATAATTTTGGAGGTAATTTTACAGCTTAATCGTCATATCAAAGACACGAAGGAAATTCACTGATGAAGATTCGCACTCTGTTTCTAGGTCTCGTTTTGGTAGTACTGCTCCTCGTTGGGGCAGCCTGTGCGCCCGTCGCATCCACAGGCGAGGAGTCCGGCGGCCCCTGCGGCGCCATGGACATCACCGCGGTGGACGGCCAGTATGACCTCGACGGCTGCACGCTGCGCATCGCCGTGGAAAACGCCTATCAGCCGTTCAATTTTATCGACCCGGACACCGGCAAGGCCGTCGGCTATGACTACGACATTTTCGATGCCGTTTGCCAGGACCTGAACTGCAAGCCCGAGTTCATCGAAATCAGTTGGGACGCCATGGTGGCGGTCATGGGCGGCGAAGGCAACTTCGAGACCTTCGACGTCGGCGCCGACGGCATCACCATCACCGACGAGCGCGCCGCACACGTCGCCTTTTCGGACCCGTACATCTCTTCGCAGCAGGTCCTCCTGGTCCTGATCGACGAGACTCGCTTCACCGAGCCGGAGGAGTTCGTCGCCGACCCGAACCTGATCATTGGCACGCAGCTGGGTTCGACCAACTATATCGCGGCCGAGGAGATGGTGGGGGCGGAGCGCGTGATCGCCTTTGACCAGTTCGGCACCGCGGTGCAGGCGCTGATCAACGGCGACGTCGACGCCGTCATGATCGACAACGTTTCCGGCATCGGCTATGTGTCCGTCAACGCCGACAAGGTGAAGATCACCGGCGGCCCCGTGAAGAGCGAAGAACTGGGCTTCATCTTCGGCAGTGACAGCCAGTTGACCGCGCCGGTCAACCAGGCCCTCGCCGACCTGCGCGAAAGCGGCCAACTCGACGAAATGTACGCCAAGTGGTTCGAGACTGAATCCGAATAACCCCGCATCACCCCGCTGGACGCCCTCAACGTCGACGGCAGACGGCCTAGACCCTCTGGGTTGCAGTGATCCGGAGGGTCGTTTTCTTCACGCGACAGGTCACGTGGCCGTCGTGCTTGTGTGGCACGCATCTTGTCGCTGCATCTTGTCGATGTAGGGGCAGTTGGGAAGACATCAAACCATGGAAAGCGAAATCAAGCTGGAGAAATCCGTTTCCGGGCGGTCGCGGCTAGCGGGTTCGCTCGACCAGATGGCCGATTGGCCCTGGTGGCTGCTCATCGCCGTAGCCGCCGGCCTCTACATCGTCTATTTGATCCTGACCGACGCGGAGATGCGCAAGACGTTCTGGTTTATTTCGGGCCAGTCGCCCGAAGCGATCAGCGCCGGGCAATTCTTCTTCAAGGGGTTGACGATTACGCTGACGGTCACGATTTCGGCCTATTCGCTGGCGCTGATGATCGGCCTGGTCTTCGGCCTGATGCGTTCTTCTTCCAACGTCATCCTCTACAACATCGCCTCGTTCTATGTGGAGATCGTGCGCGGCGTGCCGATGTTGGTGCTGCTGCTCTACATCGCCTTCGCGCTGACGCCGCTGGCGGTGCTGTTCCTCAACCGGCTGGGCATTCCCCTCTCCACGCGCGATATACCGGGCATCGCTCGCGCCATCATCGCCTTGGCGATCGGCTACGGCGCCTTCAGCGCCGAGATCTTCCGCGCCGGCATTCAGTCCATCGAAAAAGGCCAGTTCGAGGCCGCCAGCGCCCTGGGTATGAGCTACTTCCAGACCATGCGCCTGATCATCCTGCCGCAGGCGGTGCGCCGCGTGCTGCCCGCGCTGGGCAACGACTTCATCGCCATGGTCAAGGACTCCTCGCTGGTCGCCATCTTGGGCGTGCAGGATCTCACGCAGCTCACCCGCCTCTACTACAGCGGTAATTTCCTCTACATGCAGTCGCTGACCATGCTTGCCTTTATCTACCTCGTCCTCGTCGTGTCGCTCACGCGCCTGGTGCGCCTGATGGAAACCCGCTTGCAGCGCGCCTACGCGCGGTAGGCCAACACCTGCGCAGCGCGAGTTGTGAAACGTGAATCGTAAAATGCCGTAGAACCTGTCAAACTGACAGGTTCTGTCGCGTAATTGGCTCTTCCTTTCGCCTCTCCCCAGGATTATAATAGAGGCAGCCGCCCTATCTCTCGGTTTCCCAGGCGGCGACGCGCTCTGTTCACCGCTACACCAACCGAATAGCGAGGCAACCCCATGCGCAAAACCCTCTTGCCGGCGGCAATTCTACTGCTTGCCACGGTCGTTTGCCTGTTGGCTGCTCTGTCCGTTGCCAGGCCCGTTATCGTGTCGGCCGCGCCGCTGCGCCAAGCCGACCCTGTCGCCCCCGTGGACCCTGCCCCCGTGGACCCTGCTGATGTGCAGGCCTATCCCGCCGACCCGCGCGACGATACTCCGTGGACCGGCGCCGGCACGGGCGTCGCCGTGATCGAGGAGCAATTCAACCGGGCGCGCAGCCTCGAGAACGCGCAATTGGGCACGTTCGTCAAGGGCCTCACGCTGCCCAGCCAGGCCGTATGGAACACGATGGACGACGGCGCCCGGGCGCTGTGGCTGATCAACCAGGAGCGCACGGCGCGCGGTCTGCTGCCGCTGGACAGCGTGGAGAAGAATGTCACCGAGGTGGCGCAGGCCGATGCGCAGTGGCTGCTCGACCACAACGCTTGGGGCCATGAGGCCGATGGGCGCACCCCCACCCAGCGCCTCGACGCCAAACCCGCCATCGCCGCTTGCCGGCAGTTTCTCGGCGTGTACGAAAACCTCTACGCCACCATGTCCGACAGCGCCACGGCCAAGCCCATCGCGGTGGAACGCGCCGTCTACTGGTGGATGTACGAAGACAAGGCGTACAAGTGGGGCCATCGCCACGCCCTGCTGTGGACGCCCTACGACGACAATAGCGGCAAGAAGGGACAGGAGGGTTTCATCGGCCTAGGCCATGCGCGTGGCGCGTATACTTTTCCCACAGACCCCAAGAAGATCCGCTGGCCCAACGCCGACATGATCGTCCTCAACCTGTTTGACCCCTGCGCGACGTGGACCTACGCAGCCCCGCCCGTGGTGGCGCCGCCGCCGCCGCCGCCCAAGCCGCCCGTCCCGCCCAAGCCGCCCGCCAACACGGTTGCGGTCACCGGCAAGACGCGCCAGCCTGTCTGGGTCACAATCAACAGCCAGCCCTTTGAACCCAATACCTTCCCTGGCGCGTGGAAGCTGTCCGATGCCAACGGCGCCAAGTATGGCGAATACAAGTGGATCAATGATAACTGCCAACTGGACGCCAACAGCGGCATCTCCAGTGGCATGGCGGTGGGCGGCGGCAAAGATGGAATGAATGTCGCCTGTGTCGACAACTATCCCAACAACGTACGCTCGTGGATGATCTACGGCCCCTTCAGCCTGACGGACGCCGTGGCGGCGGAGATGCGCATTAAGGCGTGGGTCTATACCCAGCCTTACAAGGACATGCTCTGCATGTTGGCCTCGACTGACAAGAAGACCTTCAAC
>JBBSBO010000397.1:0-3824 GCA_038251215.1 Caldilineales bacterium | reverse complement strand
GGGCTTTGCGCTGACCGGCGCCGGGCGGCGCGTCGCCGCGGGCGGCAAGCCGGTGCGTCTGCTCGAGATGGAGCAGGCGCTTGACGGCGCTAGGCAACTATACCACTCATCATCAGAGCAAGGCAGGAGATCAACCATGGAGCTAACTTCACGCCCACAGTGGCAGGCACTGCTGCAACACCGGCAGGAAATGGACGGCGTACAGATGCGCGACCTCTTTGCGCAGGATGCCGACCGCTTTACACGCTTCTCGCGCCGCTTCGAGGATATCCTCTTCGACTTCTCCAAGAATCGCATCACGGACAAGACGCTGGCGCTGCTGCTGGACTTGGCCCGCGCCGTGGATTTGTCCGCGCAGATCGAGGCCATGTTCACCGGCAAGAAGATCAACACAACCGAGAATCGCGCCGTCCTGCACGTGGCGCTGCGCAACCGCAGCAACCGGCCCATTCTCGTCGACGGGCAGGACGTGATGCCGGAGGTGAACCGCGTGCTGGCGAAGATGCGCCGCTTCAGCGAAGCCGTGCGCGGCGGCGCTTGGCGCGGCTATGGCGGCGACCCTATAACTGACATCGTCAACATCGGCATCGGCGGCTCGGACCTGGGGCCGAAGATGGTGACGCTGGCGTTGACGCCCTATGCCCGCGCCGGGCTGCGTACGCATTTCGTTTCGAACGTGGACAGCACGGACATCGCCGAGGTGCTGAAGGCGGTCAAACCGGAGACGACGCTCTTCCTGGTGGCGTCGAAGACCTTCACCACGCAGGAAACCATGACCAACGCCCACACCGCGCGCGCCTGGTTCCTGGAGGCGGCGCAGGACGAGGCGCAGATCGCCAAGCACTTTGTAGCCCTATCGACCAACGAAGAGGCCGTGCGCAAGTTCGGCATCGACTCGGAGAACATGTTCGATTTCTGGGATTGGGTGGGCGGGCGCTATTCGCTGTGGTCCGCCATCGGCCTGTCGATCGCGCTGAGCATCGGCATGGACCGCTTCGAGGAGCTGCTGGGCGGCGCGCATCAGGTGGACGAGGTTTTCCGCAGCACGCCGTTTGAGGACAACATCCCGGTGATCATGGGGCTGCTGGGCATTTGGTACAACAACTTCTTCGGCGCGGAGACGCACGCCATCCTGCCCTATGATCAGTATTTGGCGCGCTTTGCCGACTACTTCCAGCAGGGCGACATGGAGAGCAACGGCAAGAGCGTAACCAAGGCGGGCGTGTGGGTGGACTACAGCACCGGGCCGGTCATTTGGGGCCAGCCGGGCACGAACGGCCAACACGCCTTCTATCAACTCATCCATCAGGGGACCAAGCTGATCCCATGCGACTTCTTGGCCGCGGCGCAGAGCCAAAACCCCGTGGGGCAGCACCACGCCATTTTGATCTCGAACTACTTTGCCCAGACCGAGGCGCTGATGAAGGGCAAACGCGGCGACGAGG
Organism: Caldilineales bacterium; assembly: GCA_038251215.1. Lineage (GTDB taxonomy): Bacteria > Chloroflexota > Anaerolineae > Caldilineales > Caldilineaceae > JASGTU01. The sequence goes on along the minus strand of JBBSBO010000397.1, from coordinate 2,379 downwards.
TACGCGCGGAACTGGCGGCGCAAGGCGTGCAGGGCGAGCAGTTGGACCTATTGACCGCGGCCAAGACCTTCCCCGGCAACCGGCCCACGAATTCGTTCCTCTATCGCAAGCTGACGCCGCAGACGCTCGGCTCCTTGATCGCGCTGTATGAGCACAAGATCTTTGTGCAGGGCGCCATCTGGGGCATTAACTCCTTCGACCAGATGGGCGTCGAGCTGGGCAAGGTGCTGGCGCAGGCGATCTTGCCGGAACTGGCGGGCGATGCGCTCGTGCGCAGCCACGATTCTTCCACCAACGGGCTGATCAACTACTACAAGGAGCTGCGCGAGGAATCCGCAGGGCAAGGCGCGGCATCGACGGATGACGCATGACGTATAACGCATAGCCTGCCGCGGCGGAAAGGCAATTCATGGGGATCCAGTTTGAAATCCTCGGGCATATTGTGCTGGCGGCGCTGCTGGGTGCGCTGATCGGCTTTGACCGCGAGATTCATAATAAACCCGCGGGGCTGCGCACGAACATGCTGGTGGCGGCGGCGGCGGCTTTCCTGGTGGGGCTGGGCGATATCGTCGTGCCTTCCTTCCCCAGTGTCGACGCGACCGTGCGCACCGACCCCATTCGCATCATCGAGGCGGTGATCACCGGCATCAGCTTCCTGGGCGCGGGTTCGATCATTCGCCGCCGCGGGGAAGACCAGGTAGAGGGGTTGACCACCGCGGCCGGGCTATTGGTGGCGGCGGCGGTGGGCATGGCGGTGGCGCTGTCGCAGTATATCCTGGCGGTAGGCGCCACGCTGTTTGTGCTGGCGGTGCTGAGCGGGCCGAAGTACGTGGAGAAGTGGCTGGCGCGTCGCGGTGAGGGCAAGCCGGCCAAGCTCGGCGACCAAGACGAGGATGCAGGCTAAGCCGAGGCGTTAGGGCGCGGCGTAGAGCGCCTGTAGCACGGCCTGGCTGACGGCGCGCGGGTTGGTCTGCTCCTCGTTGCTGAGCACGACGATCAGCGTGTGGTCGTCCAGCACGCGCGTGATGCCCGCGCTGAAGCCCTCGATTCCGCCCATGTGGCTGACCACGCGCCGCCCCAGCAGTTCGCCCACTTCCCACCCATAGCCATAGCCGAAGCCGCCGCTATCGGGGATGGCGGCGTGCGCCGTGAACATCTGCGCTTGCAGCTCGGCGGGCAGCAGCAGCCCGGCGTCGAGGCCGCGGTCCCAGCGCAGGAGGTCCTCGGCGCTGCCATAGAGCGCGCCCGCGGCGTGGGGGATGGACATGTCGAGGAAATCCGCCTGCGCTGGGCCGGCGTTGACGTAGCCCACGGCCAAATCAGCGTCGCCATGGTCATAGCCGCTGTCCGCCATGCCCAGCGGCTCGAAGATATGGGCGCGCAAGAAGTCCTCGTAGCGCTGCTCCGACGTCTGCTCGATGATGCGCCCCAGCACAATATAGCCGGAGTTGGAGTAGTTCCAACTCGTGCCGGGCGCGAACTCCAGCGGCGCGTCGCGGAAGCGCGCGAGGGTCTGGCTGAGCGTAGAGGGTTGGCCTTTGCGCGCTTCATAGTCGGGGAAGTTGGTAAAGTCGGGGATGCCGCTTGTGTGCGCCAGCAGGTGATGGATCGTGATCGGCGCCCAGGCGGGCGGGCAGTCGTCCACGTAGTCGCAGATGGGGTCCTGTACGTTGAGCAGGCCGCGGTCTTGCAGCATGAGCACGGCGGCGGCGGTGAACTGTTTGGTGAGCGAGCCGAGGCGGAAGCGGGTCTGCGGCGTATTGGGCAACTGCGCCTGGCGGTCGGCATAGCCATAGCCCTGGCTGAAGAGCGTTTCGCCGTTGCGTGCGACAAGCACGACGCCGCTGAAGTTTTGCAACTCCGGCAGCGCGGCCAGGCGTTGCGCTAAGACGTCGGTGGTTTCATCCTCGACAGTTTCGTCGATGGAAAGGGGCGCGGCTGTCGGCGCGGCGGCCTCCGTAGGGATGGCCGTGGGGGGAATCGCCGTGGTCGGAGTGGGCATGGGCGTCGCGGCAGGCGCGACGGTTGGCGGTGACGTGGGCGTGATGGGGACAGGCGTCGGCGCGGGCGCGGAACGGCAGCCGGCCGCGAGCAGTGCGCCCATCAGAAGCAGGAGCGCCGCAATAAGGCCGCGACGCAAGCAAGAAAAGAGCCTAGGCGGAACGGACATAGCAGTCTCCTCGAACAGTGGTCTCGCTCAACCCCCGCGGGCCGCTCAATGTCGCACCCAGTCGGGCCAGTTGATCGTCATGCCGTCGCAGCCGGCGGCGAGCACGCGCGCGACCAGGGCGATGACTTCGCCGCGCTCGCTCTGGGCGCCGGGGGCGTGCTGCCCGCTCAGGCCCCAGGCGCGCACTTCGGGCGTGACGCGGCGCGCCT
>JBBSBO010000396.1:0-3826 GCA_038251215.1 Caldilineales bacterium | reverse complement strand
GGCCGCGCGCGTGGCGGGCACTTTGCGATGGGGCAGGCGCACGTAATGCACCAGGCGGATGACCAGCGGGACGGGAAACGACTCGTTGCTGCTGCGCAACAGGTTTTGCGTCGCCTCCAGCATCTCGGCCTTCTCGCGCAGGAGCAGGACAATGGCCCGCCGCACCGAGACTAAACTCAGCGGCTCATAACTCGCATTCAGGACCAGAACTTGTTTGGACATATTCCAGACTTTTCTGGCAAACCAACCCCGTGTTCCTCACTCAATTCTATCAGCAAAGCCGAGCCGCCATCAAATCAACTCGGGCATTTGCCGGGCGCGTCTCCTTAGGCGAGCGGAAATTGCGCCACCGACGAGGCGCGTAAGAGGATGCCCCACAGAAATAGGCAGACCAGGCCCATGATGATGGCCTTGACGCGCTCGTCCTCCTGCCGCCCCAGGTAGCTGTAGGCCGCGGGCAGCGTCAACACCGCCACCACGCCGTATAGAACGTGCATAAAGGGCCGCGGCAACATCGCGCCCTGCCCTTGCAGATAGAGGAGCAAGCCCACCAGCCCTTGCAGCACAATCACGACTTCGCCCACGACCGCGGCCCCATACCACGACGCGTTAAGCGGGCGCGACGTGAAGCGTAGTCCCAGCGCCCATACGCCCAGCGCGGCGATGAAGAGCGTCGCGGTATTGGCAAAGCCGGCATGGAATTGGTTGAGGCTCATCCGCACTCCCCGAAGCTACCCCTGTGGCGCGCCTGCTCAGGCCGGCGCGTGGACGCTGAGATACTGTTGCAATATGGCCGCGGCCGGCCCCAGAATGTCGTAGGACTCCCAGCCTTTGCTGGCAGCCATGGCATAGATGCAGCCGCCCACGACGTAGTCGTTCTGGCGCATGGCTTCGTCGTACCACACCAGCTGCTCGATGTAGGCGCCCGGCCCCCACATGCCATAGCCGTTTTCACCCCAAAATTGCTGAAAATCCTGCCAGCCGCGCGCGTCGGGCGGGCCGGGGCGATTGGTCACCAGGCCGTCTACACCCAGTTCGGTGAAGATCAAGGGGATGCCCAGCCCGCGCGGCAACAAGATTTGGTCATAGACTTGGCGATAGCGCAGCGTCAACCAACCGGTATCCGTCGGCCCTACGCCGGGATAGCGGCCTTGGTTTTCGCGCGTGGTCAGGAAATAGATGGTCGGGGCCGAATATTCGTGGAGACCCAGCCAGCCGCCATACTCCTTGGCGGCCTGTACGGCGGGCAAAAACTGCTCCCACAGTTCCAGCGGCGGTTGGCCCGTGCCGAAGTTGCCCACCACGCTGCGCAGCCCGCGCTCACCCAGCAGACGCGTGCGCTCGACCTCGAAGGCGGTCAGCCGCGCCATTTCTTCGGCGTTGCTTGCGACCGGTTCGTTGTAGGCCTCCCAGCCGTCGAAGTATTGGCGGCGAGCCGGGTCGTCGGCGTAGGGCAGGAGCTGCTCGACAAAGGCTTGCGCCGCGGGGATGGGGTCCAGCTCGCCCAAGCTGATCTGCGGCAAGTCGATGCGCCCGATCAGCAGCGTGCGCGGGGAGGTCTGCTTGATTTGCGCGGCGAAGTTGGCGTCAAGCTCCAGCGTCTTGACCACGCTCACGCCCTGCGAGGCCAGCACCTCGAAGATCTGCGGGTGGTTGCGCCCCACAAACAGGCCGAGCTTGCTGGGCGGCCCCGGCGGGAAGGGAGTTGCCACGGGCGTGGGCGTGGGCGGCGGCGTGGTGGGCGTCGGGGTCGGCGTGGGCTTGGCGGGCGTCGGCGTCAACGTCGGTTCGGGCATGAGGGCGGAGCCGACGCCGCCCGGGTTGTTGACAAACGGGAGATAGATCTGGTGTTTGCCGGGCGTCGCCAGGGGCGAAAGCGGCGAACGGGTCATTGGCGTGAAAGTCGTCGTCGGCAGCAAGGCCGTGGCGGTGGGCGTAGGCCGTGAGCGCCCGCAGGCGGCTAGGGCCGCGGTCGCAGCCCCCGATGCCGCCGCCGACAGAAATGCGCGCCGCGACAAGATGCGGTGAGTTTGCGGATGTGGAGTTTTAGCCGGCTCGGCCTGCTCGGCCAACGCGGGCGACGGGGATGCCGGCTCGGATGAGGGGGCGGACGGTTGCGAGCGTTCCTCTTCGCGGTCGGAATTCAACGGATTTGGTTCGTGCATGTCGATAATATAGCACCTGTCGGAAGCTTGTCGCTAATCGGTCGTTTGCCTGGGGCGTGTGCCTGGACGGTCGCGCCAATTGGGCGCTGGGCGTCCGTCAATAGACGCACGCGACGCGGCGCGGGTTCCAACGTGGGTTGCTCGCCTGGTTGCGTCCGGCGGACGTAGCCAGAGGCTTCTACAGGCCGGTGGGCAGGTCGACAAACTCGAAATCGATGCCGAAGCGGTCCTGGAGGTGCTGGCCCAGCGCCTGGACGCCGACTGTCTCCGTGCCGTAGTGACCGCCGTAGATGACATTGAGCGAGGCGTTGAGCGCGTCATAGTAGTGGGCGTGTTCCGGCTCGCCGGTGAGAAACGTGTCGCAGCCCAACGCTGCGGCCTGGGCAATCTGGCTCGCCCCGCCGCCGCTCATGATGCCGATGCGATGCACCAGCCGCGGCCCATGCGCCTGCACCAGCTTGACCGGCCCCACGAGCTGCCGGAAACGTTCTACCAGATAGTCCAGCTTCATCCCGTCCGGCTGCACCGCTAGCGCGGCGAGCGGCGTGCCCTGCACCTCGCCCCACCAGTCCGTCACCTCAAAGCCCAGGCGGCGCGCCAGTTCGGCGTTGTTGCCCACCTCCTGGTGAGCGTCCAGCGCCAGATGGGCGGCGTAAAGGTTCAGTTCGGCAGCCATCAGGCCGCGCACCAGCCGTCCATGCGACCCGCGCAGCAGCTGCGTCGGTCCCCAGAAGATGCCGTGATGTACCAGCATCATGTCCGCGCCCTGTTGCAGCGCCGCTTCGACGCAGGGCATGTGTGCGTCGACCAGGCCGACGACCTTGCGCGTTTCGCTGCGCCCCTCGACCTGCAGGCCCTGCGGCCCGTAATCGCGGATCTGCTCGATGCGCAGATATTCGTCCAGGTACTTGACCAGCTCGGCGGTCTTCATTGGCGGTTTTGACTCTCCCCGGCTTACGCGGCCGGCACAGTGCATCTAGCCGGCGTCGGATATCTCATCTGCCGGCGCGTCCGGCGCAGGGCCGGCCTGCGCGCTGCGGCGCACAAAACGCCGGGCCTGGCGCGCAAACTGGCGGCGCGGCATCAACACGCGGCGGCGGCACGTGCGACACATGAGGCCGATATCCGCGCCCACGCGCACGATCTCCCATTCGCTGCCGCCGCACGGGTGGACCTTGCGCATCTCGACGACATCGCCGATGAAGAGCTGCTCGTTGATTTGCATATAGAACAATCAGGCGGCGGCTGTCGGGCCGCTTGACACCGCTTCCAGCGCTTGCTCGTGGGCGACGCGACGCGCCAGCACGATGCCGCCGATCGCCAGGCTGAAGCTGAGCGGATAGACCAGCCAGGACACGATCCCGCCCAGGCAGGGAATGATGCTGAGCAAGCGTGCGGTGAGAATGATCAGGCCGCTGCCCAGGAGCATGGCGTAGAAGTCGCTGCGTGACGTATGCGCCACGCGGAAGAGCCAGCGGCCCAGCCACAGGCCCGTGACGAGCGGACTAAATACCCAAGCAAGCCCGATCAGCCCAAACAAGAAGGCGGTAACCACGACGCCGCCCACGAACCAGCCCCAGAAGAGCACGCCGATGAAGATCAGCGCGCCGCTCACGGGGATCAGCGCCGCCGCGATCAGGACGCCGTAGAGGCTGGCTTCG
>JBBSBO010000395.1:0-3826 GCA_038251215.1 Caldilineales bacterium | reverse complement strand
CGCAAGCCAGTGTCGACCCCGCACGCACGCCGAAACCAATCGCCACGCCCGCCAATCCGCTGCCGCCCGCAGTGCGCGCGGCTGATCTAGCAACCCCGGCATCCCCGGTTACACTTGGGGCAATGCTGCCGCCCACATCTACATCAACCACATCAGCGCGCACGCTCACACAAACGCCGCGGCCCACCGCCACGCCGACACGGGCCTTTACGGCAACGCCGACGCCTACATTGGAAGTCATCCTGCTGCCCACGGCTACGTCGACACGCACGCCCACACAAACACCGCGGCCCACCGCAACAGTGGAAGTGGTTTTGCTGCCCACGGTGACTAATACGCCGCTGCCCGCAGCGACGGCTTTCCCAACGGATACGCCGCCTGTCGCCACGTGGACAGCCACCGCGACCAGTACGCCGCTGCCCGCGGCCACATCGACGCCTGTGCCGACCGACACGCCGCCTATCGCCACATGGACCGCCACCGCGACCACTACGCCGCTGCCCGCGGCCACATCGACGCCTGTGCCAACCGACACGCCGCCTGTCGCCACGTGGACAGCTACCGCGACCAGTACGCCGCTGCCCGCGGCCACGCCTGTGCCAACCGACACGCCGCCTGTCGCCACGTGGACAGCCACCGCGACCAGCACGCCGCTGCCCGCGGCCACATCGACGCCTGTCCCAACCGACACGCCGCCTGTCGCCACGTGGACCGCCACCGCGACCAGCACGCCGCTGCCTACAGCTACGCTCGTGCCGACGGATACGCCAATGCCGGCAGAAGCGCCTGTCGCGGCATCGACCGACACGCCGCCGCCCACGGACACGCCTACGTTGGAACCGACCGCCACGCCGCCGTCCACGGACACGCCTACGCTGGAACCGACCGCCACGCCGCCGTCAACGGACACGCCTACGCCGGAGCCAACGCCCACGCCGCCGTCAACGGATAGCGTCGAAGCGCCGGCCCCGCCGGCATAACGATAGCGTTGTCTTGTAGAAGGGGACTGACTGGAACGCGGATGCCGCGGATTTAGCCGATGCGCGCGGATCTACAACAGGCCATAGATTCAATGGATCGAAGAGATTCGCACCGCTCAAGCTAATTCGGGGCAGGCACGCGCGAGGGCAAGCACAGGGGGGCATCCGCCAAGGATGCCCTTATTCTTTGTCGTTTTTCTCTGCATCCTCCGCGCCCTCTGCGGTTCTTGCGGTTGTTTTTTCTTTGCGCCCTTTGCGCCTTCGCGGTTTGCTCTTCTCCGCCTCCCCTATCTGCGCCATGCGTTGCTCGGCCAAGGCGCAGTAGGCTTCGTCGATCTCGAAGCCGACGAAGCGACGTTGGTTGCGCTGCGCGGCGACGCATGTCGTCCCTGACCCGGCAAACGGGTCCAGCACAACATCACCCACATAAGAGAAGAGCCGGATCACACGTGCGGCCAGCGCCTCGGGAAAGGGCGCAGGGTGCCCCACGCGCTTGGCCGACTCCGGCGCGATCTCCCACACCGAGAGCGTCGCCTCCATAAACTCGTCGCGCCCGATGTCGGATTGCCCGCGATCCGGCCGCGAATAATCCTGCTTGACAAAAACCAACAGATACTCGTGGATGTCACGCAGCCGCGGCGACTTGGCGCTCTGCCAACTGCCCCAGGCGCAGTTGCCGTTGGCTCCCTTGCCCTTGCGCCAGATGATCTCGCCCATAGGCAAGAAGCCCTCCTCGCTGTGCAAGGCATAGTAGAGCGCGTGCAGCGGAATATACGGCTTGCGCCCCAAGTTAGCGATATTGACCACGTAGCGCCCGCCGGGCCGCAGCACGCGATACACCTCGCGCGCCACGCCGCGGATCAGCGCCAAATATGCGTCCAAGTCCAAGTTGTCGTCATAGTCCTTGCCCACGTTATAGGGCGGTGACGTGAAGGCCAGCGCCACGCCGTTGTCCGGCACCGCGGCCATGTCCGTGGACGAGGCGCAATAGATGCGGTCCGCCCACCCTTCCGGGCTGGGCGCGACGATCTTTTCGGCCTTGCCGGCGCCGTCGGGGCTTGGCTGCGCGGCCAGGCCCTGATAGAGGCTGCGCGCGTAGAAGGCCGACGCATCGTGCGCCTCGCGCTTGCCTGTTCCAAAGGAAGAGGTGGAAGTTTTGCTCATGGCCTATCGTTTCGTATGGGCGGCGCCGCTCTAAAAGCCGGATAGCGTTTTGCACCAAATGCGGTTAGAATAGCACAAGTTGTACGATACCCTGTACGCGCATAGGATTGGTTCTGTTTATCGACATTGAGTGAGGGTCAGGGGTTTCACTGGAATGGGCGCCAGGGTAGGCGCTGCGCTGAACGCCAACGTGGGCGTCTATGTAGGCAACAAATCTGCCGTTTTCGCCATAGACTGTTTCGTCACACACGGTAATCACACACCTTAAGGAGACAAAACGCCATGTTCGGCAACTCGAAACTCTCACGTCGTGATTTCCTGCGCACCACCGCGGCCCTCGGTCTGGGCGCCACGCTGAGCAGCAGCGTCTTGGCTGCCTGCGCTCCAGCCGCTACCGGCCCCGCAGCCGCACCCGCGGCGGAAGGCGGCGCCGCCGGCCCCGCCGGAAGCGTCACCCTAGCCCTGGCCTTCGACCTGCAAAGCCTCGACCCCATGAAAACCTTCGCCCTCAACAATGGGCGCTGGCAGAAAAATGTCTTCGGCTATCTCGTCAAGCGCGACGAGGAAATGAACCAAGTCCCCGGCGGCGGGCTGGCCCTGAGCTGGGAGCAGGAAGATGACCTGAACATCGTCTTCAAGCTGCGCGAAGGCGTTAAGTTCCACAGCGGCGAGGACTTCAACGCCGACGCCGTCGTCTACAGCTTCGACCGCATGCTCAACGAAGAAAATGCCTCACCGCAGCGCTTCAACTACACGGCCATCGACCATTTTGAGAAGGTCGACGACTACACCGTGCGCATGGTGATGAACGCGGTCGACCCGGTGATGATTACCAAGCTCGCCGGCTACGGCGGAGCCATCGTGCCGCCGCTCTTCGTCGAAGAGAAGGGCGCCGACTATGTGTCGGGCACTAACATCCCGGGCACCGGCCCCTATAAGATCATCGAATACAAGAAGGACGACAGCCTGACGCTGGAGGCCTTCGACGGTTATTGGGGCGACGCGCCGTCGATCAAGACGCTGGTCTATCGCATCATCCCCGACGAGGCCACGCGCCTGGCCGAATTCCTAGCCGGCGGCGTCGACGTCCTCACGCTGCAACCGTCGCAGGTGGCTGCCGTGGAAGGCAGCGCCGACCTGGAAGTGATCCCCGTCGGCGTGCCCACGGTCAACGGCCTGCGCCTCGACGCCCAGAAAGCGCCCACCGACAACCCCAAAGTGCGCGCCGCCATCTGCCATGCCATCGACACGCAGTTGGTCATCGACACCATCCTACAAGGCTATGCCGACCCGATGGCCGTGTGGCAAAGCCCCTACAGCTTCGGCTTCGACCCCGAGATGCAGCCCTACGCCTATGACCCCGAACTCGCCAAGCAGGAGCTGGCCGAATCCGGCGTCGAAGACCCGACGCTGATCTACAATGTGATCGGCGACGACGCCACTGCCAAGGAAATCGCCAATACCGTGCAGTCCATGCTCGAGGCCGTCGGCTTCACCGTCACCATTTCCCAAAAAGAGCGCGCCACCTATTTCGACGACTACCGCGCCGGCAAGCTCGACAATATCGTGCCCTTCGGCTGGGGCGGCTGGACATTGGACGCCGACAACACCTACTACTCGATGTACTACACCGGCGAATCCTATAACCCCAGCTTCTCCGACCCGGAGATCGACGCCCTGCT
>JBBSBO010000394.1:0-3826 GCA_038251215.1 Caldilineales bacterium | reverse complement strand
CCGGATAGATGCAGGCGACCCTGCGCATCGGCGGCCAGACGCCTTATACGCTGATCGTGTTCAACGACTCTGCCACGCCTGCGGCTTACACGCTGCATGTGGAGGGCGCGTTGTTGGCGGATACCTTCGGGCAGACCAACGAGGCTAAGGCTGCCGTCGCCGAGGAAGCCGCACTGGCGGCGCAGCCCGCGCCGGCGACGACGTTCTTCCGACATCCGTAGCGGATGGCGACAGGCTGTGGAGTGGAGGATACTGCCGAGCGTAATGAAAGACGGGCGACCCAAGTCGGGCCGCCCGTTCTTTTGGCGTGTCTTGGTGGACGATGCCGGCGCCTAGAAGCCTTGCAGCTTGCTCAGATCGGCCACGGACCAGGGCAGGGCCGCGATGTGCTGGACCAGCGCCAGCCGCGCTGTGCGCAGCGCTGCGTCCTCGGCGTTGACCAGCACGTTGTCGAAATAGGCGGTGATCGGCGCTTGCAGGCCGGCAAGTGCGTCGCCCAGAACGTTGGCGGCTTCCTCTGCGCCTTGCATGAGGGCCGCGGCGGCGGCATATGCGCTGTGTAACTCGTGTTCCACCTCCTCCACATAGGCGGCGGGGTTAAGCTCGAGCATGCGCTCCAGGTTGCGCGTGATGCGCGCACAGCGCGCATAGGCTGTGAACGTCTCCGGCCACTGCGGCTGCCTGACCAGCGCGGCCAGCGCCTGGCATGCAACCTGCGCGCCGACGGGGTTATCCCCGCGCACCGCCAACACCGCCTCCACCACGTCGAAGGGATAGCCCGCATCCAAGAAGACGCCTTGCAGACGGCGCAGCACAAATTGACCGCTCTCGGCGAGGTTCTCGTCGCTCACGGGCACGGGTTGCAGCGCCGCGGCTTCCGCCAAACCCTCGGCGATGCTGAAGTTCGTGCTGCTTGCCAGGAGGCCGTTGACGATGCCCAGCGCCGCGCGGCGTAGGCCAAAGGGGTCGGCGCTGCCCGTGGGCACGGCCCCGACGGCGAATAGGCCCGCTAGGCTGTCCAGCTTGTCCGCCAGACTGAGGGCCAAGCCGGCGGCGGAGACGGGCGTGGCATCGCCGGCGGTGCGCGGTAGGTAATGCTCGCGGATCGCCTGGGCCACGGCGGCTGGTTCTCCGTCGGCGCGGGCGTAGATCTCGCCCATGATGCCCTGCAGGCTGGTCATTTCCACGACCATCGAGGTGACTAGGTCGGACTTTGAGAGGGCGGCCGCACGGCTGACGTCGTCGATCTCGGTCTGCCCGGCGTCGAGCATCGACGCCATCTTCGGGGCTAGCGCCTTTAGCCGCTCCACCTTGTCCAGCATCGAGCCGAGCCGCTCGTGGAAAGTGAGCGTGCCTAGGCGCGGGGTGAAGGACTCCAGGCTGCGCGCCGTGTCCTGCCGGTAGAAATAGGCGGCGTCGGCATAACGGGCGCGGATCACGCCTTCGTTGCCCGCGATGACGACGGCGGGCTGGGCTAGGTCGCGCGCGTTGGCGACCGTGATGAAGTAGGGCAACAGCTGTCCGTCGCGCAGAACCGGGAAGTAGCGCTGATGCTTCTTCATGACGCCGATCAGCACAGGCATCGGCAGTTGCAAGTATTTCTCCTCGAAGCGGCCGAGCAGCGCCTGCGGCGCCTCCACCAGGTCCGTCACCTCGTCGAGCAGGTCGGTGTCCTCCGGCGTGGCCGCGCCGACCGCAGCGGCGGTTTCCTGCACCAACTGGAGGATGCGGCTGCGACGGTCCTCGCGCTGCACGATGATGCCCTGGGCAGCCACGGCGTCGAAGTAGTCGCGGGCAGAGGCGATGTCAAACGTGGTGAATTCGCCTGCCGCCAACTCGGCCGCGGCATCGGCGAAGCGCGGGCCGCGACTTGTGCGCCCGCTGACGACGCCCGCCCAGGTGAAGGGAAACACGTGTTCGCCATAAAGCGCCACTATCCAGCGCAGCGGGCGCGGATAGGCGACGCCGGAAGGATTCCAGCGCATGGCCTTGTTCCAGCGCAGCCCATCCAGCAGGGCGATGCAGATCTCCGGCAGTACATCGATGGCGGCGCGTCCGGCGACGCGTTTCACGGCGTAGACGTAGCCGTCGCGCGCTTCCAGGTCGCCCACGGCGACGCCCTGTCCAGCGGCAAAGCCCTCTGCCGCCCGCGTTGGCTTGCCGGCGGAGTCATAGGCACGATCCAGCGCCGGGCCGCGTTTCTCCAGCGTTTCGTCCGTCTGACGTGGGGCCAGCGCTGAAACCTGCACGACTAGGCGGCGGGGCGTTCCGGTGACGTTTACGTCGCCATGGGCGAGGCGCGCGGCGTCGAGCAGGGCGGGCAGGCGTGCTGCGATCTGCTCGATGCCATCTGTCACGTCGTGCGGCGGCAGTTCCTCGGAGCCGAGTTCCAGCACCAAGTCCTGCGCCTCGCCGGCGGCGGGCTGCAAGCTGTCCGGCCCTGGTCCCAGCGCGGTTTGAGCAGCCGGCGCGACGTCGGCGCCGTTCTCCAGCCATGGGAATTCCTCTTGCTCGCGCTGCCGGATGTAGAGTTCGGCGACGGTGCGCGACTGGGCGCGCATGGCCGCGAAGAACTTGGCGCGTTCGGTTACGCCCACGGCCCCGCGCGCGTCGAGCAAATTGAAGGTGTGGCTCTGGCGCAGGATAAAGTCGTGCGCCGGCACGACCAGGCCGCGGGCGATACAGGCCTGCGCTTCAGCCTGATAGATCTCGAAGAGCTGCTTGAGGCGCTCGACGTCGGCCAACTCGAAGTTGTAGATGCAGTGCTCGACTTCGGGCATGCGGTAGATGTCGCGGAAGCTGTGCGCTTCGTCCACGGCAATCGACCAGACGTCGCTCTTATTCTGCAAATACATGACGATGCGGTCGAGGCCGTAGGTAATCTCCACGCTGACGGGGTCCAGCGCCAAACTGCCGGACTGCTGAAAATAGGTGAACTGCGTGATCTCTTGGCCGTCGAGCCACACTTCCCAGCCCAGGCCCCAGGCGCCCAGCGCAGGGGATTCCCAGTTGTCTTCCACAAAGCGGATGTCGTGCTTGGTCAGGTCCAGGCCGATGGCCTCGAGGCTGCCCAGATACAGCTCCTGCGGGTTGCCGGGGTCCGGCTTGAGGATGACCTGATATTGGTGGTGCATTTGCATGCGGTTGGGGTTTTCGGCATAGCGACCGTCGTCGGCGCGGAAGGACGGTTCGACATAGGCGACGTTCCACGGCTCCGGGCCGAGCACACGCAGCACTGTCGCCGGGTTCATGGTGCCCGCGCCGACCTTCTCGCTGTAGGGCTGGCCGATCAGGCAGCCGTGTTGCGCCCAGTAGTCGTGGAGGCGAAGGATCACATCTTGCATGGTCAGCACATCGGTCATAGCTTTACCCTTGTTTTTAATCTCGCGGCGGGCGCTCGACGGGTTGGTGGGTTGCGTGTCGTGCTAAAGCAGCGTCCGGAAAGGGACGGGCACAAAGATCAGAATGAAGATCAAAATAACGAGATAGCCGATCCAGCGGCGGTTGGAGTCCAACTGGCTCACGTCGTTGAGCGCGGGCGGATGAAACGGCCCCACCAGCGCCATCAGCAGGAAGAGCCACAGAAACCAGCCGCTGTAGCCGATGCTCGTCAGGGCGGGCACGAGGCGCTGGAGCGGTTCGATGCCGGCAACGGCCAATACGGCCATGAAAGCGAGGGTCGCCACATTGATGTAGCGGGCGCGGCGGCCAAAGAGGGCGTAGACGGTGTGCCCGCCGTCGAGCTGGCCCACGGGCAGCAGGTTGATGGCGGTGACCAGCAGGCCGATCCAGGCGGCAAAGGTGACTTGGTTCATGAGCACGTCTT
>JBBSBO010000393.1:0-3830 GCA_038251215.1 Caldilineales bacterium | reverse complement strand
CGGATAACGCTCGCCACCTACGTATTACCGCGGCTGCTGGCACGTAGTTAGCCGTGACTTATTCTCCGGGTACCGTCCTTGCTCTTCCCCGAAAAAAGGAGTTTACGATCCAAGAACCTTCATCCTCCACGCGGCGTTGCTGCATCAGGGTTCCCCCCATTGTGCAATATTCCTCACTGCTGCCCCCCGTAGGAGTCGGGACCGTTTCTCAGTTCCCGTGTGGCTGATCGTCCTCTCAGACCAGCTACCGATCTCCGCCTTTGTGAGCCTTTACCTCACCAACTAGCTAATCGGCCGCAGGCCCCTCTTGAAGCGCACTAGGCTTTACCCATCGATACTCCCGTATCCATAGACCCATGCGGTATTAGCCATCGTTTCCAATGGTTATCCCCCACTCCAAGGCAGGTTACCCACGTGTTACTCACCCGTCCGCCACTTTCAAGCTATTCCTCACACCGAAGCGCAATTCCTAGCTATCACGTTCGACTTGCATGTGTTAGGCACGCCGCCAGCGTTCATCCTGAGCCAGGATCAAACTCTCCGTAAAAGACCTCCCACATGTCTCGCCCCAGTTAACCCTCAGCCTTAGCCTCAAGCCAACCGTCACGAACCCATGCAGAAACTTCTATTACGCTGCCACATCGACTCTCCGCCGATGCAGCTAACCTTACTCATTCTGCACTCTGTCTTACCACTCTTTAGTTGTTAATGTGCTCGCCGCCCATCCTGCGGAGCGAATTCCTACTCTACCACACCCCCACGACCCTTGTCAAGTCCCAGAACCTACTTTTTTTCTGCCACTTCACAAGTTCCGTCGCTTAAGGCGCCGCACCCATTCCCTCGGGCACAAGAACTTACTCTATCACACTCCGAAATGCTCTCCAAATTCCGCACCCCCTGATTTACACTACGTTCTGCGGCGCTTCGTGTCCCGTCAAACTGCCGTCTTCAGCGCGAGAAAAGCCGTCCCGGTCATTCCACCACCGAGCTGGACAATTATCGCCTAGGAGACACGGGCTTCACTTTTTAATCCGGAGGACAACCACGTTCTTCGGAGCAACGAGAATGGATGATATCATCCCTCTCGCCGCTTGTCAAGACCCAGATCGCATGAATTTTGCCGCAAATCTCGCGGCCCCATCCGCACCCGCGGCGAGCCTATTCCATCACGAGTAAAACGCCATTCTGCTCGACACGCTGACCCGGCTGCACCTGCACCTTGCTCACCGTGCCCCCGCGTCGCGCCCGAATCTCATTCTCCATCTTCATCGCTTCCAGGATCACCAACGGCTGGCCTTCTTCGATCACATCGCCCGCCGCCACGAGAACCTTGACCACCAGGCCGGGGATTGGCGCAGGCACCGCCAACTCGCCGTCCGGCAAAGTGGGCAGCCCGCGGCCCGCGTTGAGCCGTCGCTGCCGCTCATCCTCCACCAGCACGTCATAGCGGTCGCCGCGCAGCGTCACGCCGTAGCGGTAGCGGTCCTCCTCCACCAGCAACTCATAGCTGCGCCCCTCGTATAACATGCTGTACAGCTCGGGGTCGCCCGTCTGGTGCAGGTCGATCTGCACCGGCTCGCCGTCTACCAGGAGCCGGTCGCCGTCGATCTCTATCTCGTATTCGTTCTGCCCAATCCGTGCGTAGTATTTCACGCGCGCCCCCCGACGGCGCGCATCCGCCCCGCCTGTTTCCACAACGTGCGGCCCGATGCCGCCGCGCCGGAGCCGATATGCACCGCCTGGCGACCTTCCTCGTGAGCGATCAGCGCCGCCGTCACCGCCGCGATCTTCTCCTGCTCGTTGTTCTTATCGACCTGCCGCCGCAGATGGCGCCGCTCCAAAAAGCCCGTGTCAAACGTGCCCCAAATAAACTCGGTGCTGTCCATGATCTCCTGATGAAACGGGATCGACGTCTTGATGCCGCCGATGCGATACTCGTTCAACGCGCGCCGCATACGCAAGATCGCCTCGGCGCGTGTCTCGCCCCACGCCACCAGCTTCGCCACCATCGGGTCATAGTAGGGCGTAATCTCGGCCCCGCGATAGAGCGCGCTTTCCACGCGCACGCCCGGCCCGGTCGGCTCCTGCAAATTGACCACCGTGCCCACGCTGGGCGTGAAGCCATTGAATGGGTCTTCCGCCGTGATGCGACATTCGATGGCCCAACCTTTTGGCACAATGTCCTCCTGCCGATAGCGCATGCGCCGCCCCGCCGCAATCGCGATCTGCTCCTTGACAATGTCCACGCCCGTCACAATCTCGGTGATGGGGTGCTCCACCTGCAAGCGCGTGTTCATCTCCAAGAAATAGTACTGCCCGTCGCGGTTGTCGAACAGAAACTCCACCGTACCCGCATTGACATAGTTCACGGCGCGCGCGGCCTCGATGGCGACGCGGCCCATCTCCTCGCGCAGCGTTGCCGCCACGGCTACGCTCGGGGCCTCCTCGATTAGCTTCTGATGCCGCCGTTGGATGCTGCACTCGCGCTCGCCCAGGTGAATGATCTGGCCGTGACTGTCGCCCAGTATCTGGATTTCGATGTGCCGTGCGTTGGGGATCACCTTCTCGACATACACCTCATCGTTGCCGAAGGCCGCCTGCGCCTCGCGCCGCGCCGCCGCCAGCGCCGCGACGAACTCATCCGGCTTGGCGACCACGCGCATCCCCTTGCCGCCGCCGCCGGCGCTCGCCTTGATCATCGCCGGATAGCCCATCGCCGTTGCCGCGGCCAACAGATCCTCGTCGTGCAGCCCCGGGGCCGAACCCGGCACCAGCGGCACGCCGCGAGCCGCCACCGTCTGGCGCGCGGTCAGCTTGTCGCCCATCTTCTCGATGGCCTCCGGGCTGGGGCCAATAAAAGTAATGCCGGCGTCGGCGCAGGCCGCGGCGAACTCGGCGTTTTCCGACAGAAAGCCATAGCCGGGGTGAATGGCGTCCACCGAAGCGCGCCGCGCCACGTCGATGATCTTATCGATGCGCAAATAGCTCTCGCGGCTTGGCGCCGGGCCGATGCAATACGCCTCGTCGGCATAGCGCACATGCAGCGCCGCGCGGTCAACCTCGGAGAAGACCGCCACCGCCGCAATGCCCCGCTCCTGACACGCGCGCAGCACGCGCACGGCGATCTCGCCTCGGTTCGCCACCAACACCTTTTTGAACATGCTTTATCCCGAATTCTCAACAAGAACAATGGGACACTGATTTGCACAGAAACTCCGGATCATACAGACAACATAATCTGTGAAAATCGATTCAAATCCGTGTCATCAGCGTCCAAAATCGACTTTGCCCGCTAGATCGCCTGGCGATGCACGCGCGCCGTCACGAAGATGCGGTCGCGCAGATACGGCGTCGGCAACAGATCCGGCGACTCATACGTCTCGCCGAACTGCGGATCGCCCGGCTCCAGCTTCAGGCGGCAGAAGCTCCAGATCGTCACGCCGCTCTGCCGCCCCGCCGTCGTCGAGAAATCTTCCTCCACGATGCCGTACAGTCTGGCGTAGCCGGTCAAGAAGCGCGTCTCCCACGTGCCGAAGGGCAGCCGCCCGTCCGCCAGCGGCGCGCAATAGACGCGCAGCGGGATCTCGCCGCAGCGCACGATCAGGGTCGCCGTCTCCACGCCGTCTTCCTGCACCAGGTCCGCCGTCTCGATTTGGCCGCTGAAAGCATAGAGGGCGCGGCCTACGCGCACAAAGCGCGGCTGCACAGGCTCCTTCGCCACCGCATACCAGCTCTCGCCTGCCGGGTCGGGCAGCAGCACGCCGGTCTCCAGTTGCAGCATCAGGGGCTGCCCCTGGCGCATGTGCGGATAGCCCATCAATGCGAACTGG
>JBBSBO010000392.1:0-3830 GCA_038251215.1 Caldilineales bacterium | reverse complement strand
GGGCGCTCGCGTTTCCCTGTGGCAGAGAGATATTTGGACCGGGTGATCGGCATCGTCTTGGCCAAAGATCTGCTGGCGCAGTGCATGGCGGGCGAGGACATCGACCTGCGCGCCGTGGTGCGGCCCGCGCTCTTTGTGCCGGAGAGCATGCCGGCCTTGACCGTGATTGAGCGTTTCAAGGAGACGGAGACGAAAATGGCCGTCGTGATCGACGAGTACGGCGGCGTGGAAGGCATCGTCACAGTGGATGATGTGCTGGAGGCGATGGTGGGCGACATCTCCGGCCCGGATGAAGAGGGCGAGCCGGAGGCCACGCGGCGCGAGGACGGCACATGGCTGGTGGACGGCATGTATCCGATTGACCGCTTTCAAGACCTTTTCGACGTGGACTTTTTGCCGCACGCCACGGCGGGCTACTATCAGACGCTGGGCGGCCTGGTGATGGCAAGCATGGGCCAGATCCCCGCCACGGGCGATCACTTCGAATGGGAAGGGCTGCGCATCGAGGTGGTGGACATGGACGGGCGGCGCGTGGACAAGGTGTTGGTGGCGCGTGTAGGCGAGGCGTAGGGGGCTGCTGACCGTCCAGGAAGCCGGCAGTTTCCTGGACGGTATTGCAGAGCTAGAGCACGCGTGTGATTTCCAGATTCAAGCCCCGGCTTTCGGCCGCGCGGCGCACGGCTTCATCGCCGCCCAGCACGACGACGCGCCCTTCGTGCGCCACGACGTCCAGCGCATCGGCAAAGCCGCGGATGTCGGCGAGCGTGGTTCCCAGCACCTGGTCGCGGTAGCGCTGGCGGTCTTCCTCGCTTTCGCCCAGCAGACGGCGCAGCAGGGATGTGTAGCCCTTGGCGTCGGGCAGTTGATAGGCGTCCAGGCTGCCGATGGCGCCGATGATGTTCTTGACCAGTTCGTCTTGGCTCAACTCGGCGCGGCGCAGGAAGGCCGCGGTCTGGTCGTAGACGTCCAGCGTGGAGAGCAGGTTCGGGTCGCGATAGGAGGTGAAGCTGAAGACGCCGGAATGGCGCCCAAAGCGGCAGAAGGCCCCGTAGGCGCCGCCCTGGGCGCGCACCTTTTCCCACAGCCAGCCGGTGCGCACGAAGTTTGTGATCACGCTGATCGAGCCATGCAGCGCATAGCCCGCATCGTAGAGGTTGGCGCTCTTGCCCACATAGTTGACCTGGGCGGGCAGCGTCAAGCCTTCGTTGGGCGTCGCCAGTGTGATGTCCCACGACGCGGGCGCGTCGGGGCGGCTGGGCAGGCCGCCGAGGAACTGCGCCAGTGCGCCCTCGAAGTCGCGCCAGTTGGCTGCGTCCAAGGTGACGTTGACGATCAGGTCGTCGCGGTTGACCAGGATGCGCCGCACTTGTTCCAGGCGCGCCAGCACCGCCTCCCAATCCTGGTCGATCTCCTCGACCAGCCGGCGCAAGAACTGCAGATAGGCGATGCCGCCGATCTGCTCGCCGGCCCAACCGGCTTTGTTGTAGCCGGCCTGCATGCGGCTCTCGACAAAAGAATGACCGCTGGGGACCAAACCGGACTCCATGCTCGCCTTGGCGCGCAGAATGATCTGGCGGAAGCGGGCACGGTCGTCCAACTTTACCGTCAGCAGAATGTCCGTGAGGATGGCACGCATGTCGCGCCCGCGGGCGGCGGTGGCTTTGCCGTGTATAAAAAGGCGGGCGACGCCCTCGGCGTCCTCGCGCAGGGGCGATAGCCAGGTCGATGGATAGATGCCGCCTGTGGTGCGGCCAATGCGCTGCGAGAGCGCGACGAAGTCCTCGCGCTCCGTGCCCATCTCCACCAGCGCCCGCCCGAAGAGCTTGGCGTAGGGCAGCAGCTCAGGCGGCACGCGCTGCAAGTTGAAGCCCAGGTCGAGGTAGACAATGCCGTTGGTAAACAGGTCATGGTAGAAAACGCGGCTGCCGTGCAGTTCGCCTTCCTCGAGGGGGATGGGCTTGACCTTCGACTCCAGGTCGGAAAGGGCGAGCGAGGGCAGGCGGGCCAGGTTCTCAGGGAGGTCGGGCGCTTCTTGGCGACGTTGCAGCTCGCGCGTTTCGTGTATGATGGCACGCACTGTGTCGCCGTCGAAGGCGGCGCGCGCGGCCTCCAGCGCTTGGCGTTCGGCCAACTCCTGGCGCTGGTTCAGCCCCGGCTCCGGGCGCAGGATGACGACGGTGCGGTGCGGGTTGTCGACGAGGTAGATGCGGATCAACTCGCGCAGATAGTCGGGGCCTTCGTCAAGATGGCGGCGCAACGCGGCCAGCGGCGCTGCAAAGCCGAGCGAGGTGATGGGGTCATCCGCATAGAGCCAGCCATGCACCGCGCCCATCATCAAGCTGAGGCCGCGCGGGTACGAGCCGGTATTGTTCTCGCGCAGGCTGAACTCGATAGTATTGTACGATGCTTCGACCATGCCGGGGTCGATGCCGTCGCGGCTTAACTCCTGCAGCGTGGCGTCGATCAGGGCTTCCACTGCGCCGGCGGCGTCGGGGTCGATGCCCTTCATGCCCACGCCGAAAGTCATCTGGCGCAGCGACGTACTCAGCCCGCTGCCCGTGAGGTCTTCGCCCAGGCCGGAATCGACCAAGCGCTTGCGCAGGGGCGAGGCTTGCGTCCCGACCAGCGCGTGCGAAAGCAGGCTGAGGCCCATCATCAACTCTTCATCTATGGCTTCGGGCAGCAGCCAGCGCATCTGCACCATGCCGCGTTGGCCGTTGGCGCGGTCGCCGTCGGCGTCATAGCCGCGTTCCAGGCGCGTGGGCTGGGTGAACGGGGCTTGCAGCGTGACGCGGCCCTTGCCGTCCGGCGTCTGCGCGGCGGCGCCGTCGAAGGGGCGCAGGGCCTCGCTCACCAGACGCAGGCGTTCTTCTTCCGGGTCATCGCCATAGAAATAGAAAAGCGCGTTGGCGGGCCGGTAGTAGGCCGTGTGAAATGTCTTGAACTGCGCATAGGTGAGCTGCGGGATGGCCGCGGGGTCGCCGCCGGAGTCGAAGCCGTAGGCGTTGTCCGGGAAGAGCGTCTGCTGGCTGAGGCGGTAGAGTTGGCTGTCGGGCGAGGAGTAGACGCCCTTCATTTCGTTGAAGACCACGCCCTTGTAGGCGAGCGGCGCGTCCTCATCCGCCAGTTCGTAGCGCCAGCCTTCCTGTGCCAGGTGCTGCGGCGTGATCAGCGGGTAGAAGACGGCGTCGAGATAGACATCGACCAGGTTGTAGAAGTCTTGCAGGTTCTGGCTGGCGACCGGGTAGACGGTGCGGTCGGGGTAGGTCATGGCGTTGAGGAAGGTCTTGAGCGAGCCTTTGATCAGCTGGACAAACGGCTCCTTGAGCGGGTACTTGGCGGAGCCGCCCAGCACGGCGTGTTCCAGGATGTGCGCCACGCCGGTGGAGTCTTCCGGCGGCGTGCGCAAGGCGACGCCGAAGACCTTATTCTCATCGTTGTTGGTCAGCGAGAGCAGTTCGGCCCCGTTGCCGGGATGGCGAAAGAGGCGCGCGCGGGTGTTTAGCTCGGCGACGGTCTCCTCACGCACCAGTTCAAAGCCATGTAGGTTGATCATTGGGGGTTCCTGTCAATCTATCCATGTTCGGCATCTACAGTGATAACATCTCCCTGGCAGCCGGCAGCTTTCTGGAAGCGCGATCTTTTGCGCTATACCAGCGTGGCGGCGCAAGGGCAAGGCCCCGGCGGGCTGACATGATCGAGGAAGGCGGGCAGCGCGGCCAGCGCAGCCTCGAGCGCGGCGCGCACCTCGCCGCCGGGGTCCGGCTGCGCTTGATCGGCGCCCAACTCGGCGACCGTGACCAGCCCGGCATAGCACAGGCCGGCTTCCT
>JBBSBO010000391.1:0-3834 GCA_038251215.1 Caldilineales bacterium | reverse complement strand
TTCGGGGGGGGGGGGGGGGCCCAATTATCATCGTGCCCCCCCGCCCCGCGCCGGTTTGGCTATAGAACCTTCTCGGCGAGGAAATTCTGGCTGTCGGGCATGTGTGAGAAGTCGAAGCCCAGCTTAGTGCAGACGCGGCGCATGCCGGCGTTCTCGGGCATAATCTCGGCGACGACTTTTTCCAGTTTCTCATCGCGGGCAATGTCGAGCAGTTGCGTGAGAATGTGCGTGCCGAGGCCGGAGCCTTGGTATTGGTCGCGCACCTGCACGGCGAACTCGCCGTCGCGCCGGCCATGCAGCTTGGTGAGTTGGCCGTGGGCGATGATCTCGGGGCGCTTGGTCTTGGGGTCTTCGCGCACGGCGACCAAAGACATCTCACGGTTGTAGTCCACGAAGCACATCCGCGTCAGCTTCTCATGCGAAATGAGGGTGCTGACCGATACCGAGTGGAAGTAGCGCAGATAGAGATTGTCGGGCGAGAGCGCCAGTGTGAAGTCGATCATCATCGGCTCGTCCTCGGGCTTGACCGGGCGAATCGTCAGCACGGTGCCGTCGGGCAAGGTCCATTCATGGCTGTAGCGAATGGGGTAGGGATGAATCGACGGTTGCGGCAGGTCATCGTCCTTGACTTCCGGGTCGTGTAGGACAATGCGGGCGTCGAGGGCGATGATGCGTTCGGGCGAGGCGAGCAGCGGGTTGATGTCGATTTCCTTGATGCGCGGCTGTTCGACCACAAGGTTGCTGAAGCGCACCATTAGGCGTTCGAGCGCGTCCATGTCCACGCCCTTGCGCCCGCGCACGCCCTGCAGCGCCTCGAAGATGCGCGTTTGTTCCATCATGCGGCGCGCCAGCGTGGTGTTGAGGGGCGGAAGGCCGAGCGCGCGGTCGCGGAAGACCTCCACGAGGGTGCCGCCTGTGCCGAAGAGGAGGACCGGCCCGAACTGGGCGTCCTGGCTGCTGCCGATGATCAGCTCATAGCCGTCGAGCTTCTCCATGGGCTGCACGGTGACGCCCTGGAAGTGGCCTGCGCCGACGCGCTCGCCTACGGCCTTTTCGATGGTCTGGTAGGCTTGGCGCACGGCTTCGTCGCTGTCGAGATTGAGCTGCACGCCCTGCACGTCCGACTTGTGCGTGATGGTCTCGGAGTTGAGCTTGAGGACGACGGGGTAGCCGATCTCCTTAGCGGTGGCGATGGCCTCTTCGGGGCTATTCGCCAGCAGCGTGGGCACAGTCGAGATGCCATAGGCGGCGAAGATCTGCTTCGACTCGTACTCGGTGAGGATCGTGCGGCCCTTGGTGCGCACGGCCTCGATCAGTTCGGTGGCGCGCTTCTGATCGGTCGCCTCGGAGTCGCCGGCAACGGGCAGTGAGGGCGTCTCGTAGATCGAGCGCAGGTTGTAGGCGTAGCGCCACATATAGTTGAAGATGCTGGCGGCCGTGTCCGGGTAATCGAAAGTGGGAATATTGGCGCGATTGAGGACATCGACGCCGCCCGCCACATCGGGGCCGCCCATCCAACTGGCGAGGACCGGCTTGCGCGTGTCTTTGAGCGCCTCGGCCATCATCTCGGCGGTCTGCGTCGGGAAGGTCATGTCCTGCGGGGTGAGGATGACCAAGAGGCCGTCGGTGTTCTGGTCTTCAATGGCGATCTTCACGGCCTTGGTGTAGCGCGCGGGGTCGGCGTCGCCGATGATGTCGACGGGGTTGTTGTGGCTCCAGTGCTGGGGCAGCACCTCGTTGAAAGCCTCCATCGTCTCGTCCGACAGCTCGGCGAGCTTGCCTTTGCCGGCCATGAGCATGTCGGTAGCGAGCACGCCCGGGCCGCCGGCGTTGGTGAGGATGGTGAGGCGCGGGCCGGCCGGGCGCGGCTGCTTGGCGAGGACTTCGGCCATGGCGAAGAGGTGCGATATGTATTCGACGCGCAGCACGCCGCAGCGCCGGAAGGCTGCATCGAGGACATCATCGCTGCCTGCCAGCGAGCCGGTGTGAGAGGCGGCGGCTTTGGCCGCGGCAGCCGAGCGTCCGGCCTTGATCACGATAATAGGCTTAGTCAGCGCGACCTCGCGCGCGGCGGACATGAAGGCCTCGGCGTCGCCGATGCTTTCCATGTACATGACGATGCTGCGCGTGCGTTCGTCGTCGCCCAGGTAGTAGATGAGGTCGCCCCAGTTGACGTCAAGCATGGAGCCGACGGAGACGAAGGCGCTGAAGCCGACGTGCTCACGGAAGCTCCAGTCGAGGACGGCGGTGCAAAGCGCGCCGCTCTGGCTGATGAAGCCGACGTTGCCGGGCAGCGCCATACCCTTGGCAAAAGTGGCGTTGAGGCCGGTGAGGGGACTCATCACGCCTAGACAGTTGGGGCCGATGATGCGCATTTGCGCGCTGCGGGCGCGCTCGAGGACCATGCGCTCCAACTCGGCGCCGCGTTCGCCGATCTCTTTGAAACCGGCGGAGATAATGATGGCGCCCTTGACGCCGGCCTTCACGCAGTCGTCGATGATGCCGGGGACCGTGTGGGCAGGCGTGATGATTACGGCGAGGTCAACCTGGGCCGGTACATCCAGAATGCTGGGGTAGGCGTGAATGCCCAGCACGCTGGCGCGTTTAGGGTTGACGGGGAAGACGGCCCCGCCGAAGGGGTGGCTGATGAGATTCCAGAGCAATGTGCGTCCGACGCTGCCGGGCGTTTCGGAAGCGCCGATGACGGCGACATTGCGCGGGGAGAAGATTGCGTCGAGAGGGTGACGCCTAAACAATCCAGTTGATTCGGCCATGTTAGCTCCTATTTTTTGTTAATTGTGAGGTCAGACGCAATGGCGTAACCGGTTTGCCAATGAGTGGTTTGCCTAGAGTCCACGCCGTTATCAATCGCCCCACACCTGTGGAAACTTCTCTTTTTCCTGTAACTCAATCAAAGGTATAACTGTATTGAAAGGATATTCGCCCGTAAAGCAGGCATTGCAATATCCGTCTTCCGCTTTCAGCGCCTTCATTAAACCGGACAGCGACAGAAACGCAAGCGAGTCTGCTCCAATATGACGGCAAATCTCATCCAAGTCTTTGTTGGCGGCAATTAATTCAGATTGTGCCGCCATATCCACGCCCATGAAGCAGGGGAAACGGATGGGCGGGCAGGCCACGCGCATGTGAACTTCCTTGGCGCCGGCGTTGCGCAGCAACTGCACGAGCGGCCCGGAGGTATTGCCGCGCACGATGGAGTCGTCTACCACCACCACGCGGCGACCCTGCAAGTTCTGGGGCAGGGGGTTGAACTTCATTGCCACGCCGATCTTGCGCAATTGGTCGGTTGGCTCGATGAAGGTGCGCCCGATGTAGCGGTTTTTGATCAGCCCTTCGCTGTAGGGGATGCCGCTCTTCTGCGCGTAGCCGACGGCGTGCGGCGTGCCGGAGTCGGGCACGGGCATGACCATGTCGGCCTTGACCGGCGCTTCTCTGGCGAGTTGGCGGCCCAGCTTTTGGCGCACTTGGTGTACGAGTTGACCGCCGAAGACGCTGTCCGGCCTGGCGAAGTAGATGTGCTCAAAGGTGCAGAAGGCGAGCTTCTGCGGAGGCGCGCCCGGGTTGAACTCGCAGCCGGCGGCATCAAGGCGCACGACTTCGCCCGGCTCGACTTCGCGCACGAATTCGGCGCCGATGGCGCCGAAGGCGCAGCTTTCCGAAGCCAAAACATAGCCGTCTTCCAGGCGACCCACGGCAAGCGGGCGCAGGCCCCAGGGGTCGCGCACGCCGTAGATGGCGTCGCGCGTGAGGATGACCAGGCTATAGGCGCCCTCGACACGCGCCATCATGATGCGGATGCGCGTCAGCCAGTCC
>JBBSBO010000390.1:0-3849 GCA_038251215.1 Caldilineales bacterium | reverse complement strand
TGCAATCGGATTTGACCTACTACGAATTCTTCGCCGGCGGCGGGCTGGCGCGGCTGGGGCTAGGGCCGGGCTGGCGCTGTCTGTTCGCCAACGACATCAGCGACAAAAAGGGCGAGTCCTACAGGGCGAACTTCGACGGCGCCGACGAACTGCTGGTGGCCGACATCAATGATGTGGGCGTCCATGAACTGCCGGGACATGCGACGCTCGCCTGGGCCTCGTTCCCTTGCCAGGACCTTTCTTTGGCCGGCAACGGGCGCGGCATCGAAGCCGAGCGCAGCGGCGCCTTCTGGCCCTTCTGGCGCTTGCTGCTGCAACTACAGCGCGAGGGCCGCAGCGTCCCCCTGGTCGTCATCGAAAATGTAGTCGGCCTGTTGACCTCCAACAAGGGCGAGGACTTTGTACGCCTCAGCCGGGTGGTCGCCGAGGCGGGCTACCGTCTGGGCGCCCTGGTCATCAACGCCGACCGCTTTGTGCCTCAATCGCGGCCTCGCCTCTTTATTATAGCCGTAGACCAGTCGTGGGCCATAGCAGAGGAACTGATTCAATTCGCGCCCTATGGCGTATGGCAGCCCAAACATTTAGTCGCCGCGGTCGGGCGTTTGCCTGCAAATGTGAAGAAGCGCTGGCTGTGGTGGAACTTGCCCGTGCCGCCGGCATCTCCTCAGCGTTTGCCCGCACTGATCGAAGATGAGCCGGAAGGCGTAACCTGGCACAGCGCGGCGGAAACGCAGCGGCTGTTGTCGCTGATGTCCGATGCGAATCTTGCCAAAGTCAAAGCGGCGCAGGCCCTGGGCACGCTTCAAATCGGCACGATCTATAAGAGGACAAGAAAAGAAGGCGGCAAAAGCGTCCAGCGCGCCGAAGTCCGCTTCGACGGCATCTCCGGCTGTCTGCGCACGCCCGCCGGCGGCTCCTCGCGACAGATCATCCTGGTAGTGCAGGGCGCCGGCATTCGCTCGCGGCTGTTGTCGCCGCGCGAGGCCGCGCGGCTGATGGGCCTGGACGACGCCTATCTGTTGCCGCCTCGCTACAACGAAGCATATCACCTGATGGGCGACGCGGTGGTGGTCCCCGTGATCGCCTGGCTGGAACAGCACATCCTGCGCGAACTCGTCTACGCGCAGCATCAAACGGACAAGGCTTCCCCTGTATGGCACGCCAACCAATTATCGTTTGTGGACTTCTAGAGTCGACCAAACAATCGATCCAGGATTACGCCGAGGCGCTGCACGACGCCGCGCCTAGCATCGGCGATCATGGCCTAACGGAGCAGGAATTCTGGGATTCCGGCCTCTTCCGCAGCGCCATCGAGAAGTTGCGCGGCAGCCAAGCCGCGTCGATGGAACAAAAGAAGCAGTTTGTCGGCGACGTGCTGGACTACCTGCAAACGAGCGGGGCAATCCGCGCGTGGAGCTTCAGCGGTTCCGGCGAGCGCCACGACTACGAAGTGCGCATGGCGGACGGGCGTCTGTGCGTGATTGAAACAAAGGGCTGTCTGGACGGCAACAATACCAACATCTTCGAGCGCCCGCATAACGCCGAGGAATTTGTCGTCTGGTCGCTGTGCCAGAATCCCGGCTCCGATCCGGCCTATAATGCTTGGTCGGGGATCCATACGCGTCTCAGCGCAGAAATCATCCATCGCCAACAAAAGGTGGATGCGCTCATCATCTGGGACATGCTCTGCGGTACGCGCGGCAGGCCATGTCCTAAGCTAGAGGCTGCGCCGGCGCGCGGCACGCTGGTCAATGAGCGTTTGGTCCCGCCGCCTTGCATTTATCTGTTCCCCAAGACGATCCCGGATGCGCGCAATAACCCTGCGCCGTCCTGCCATACACTAGCGGAACTTGGCTTTGCTCAGGCGCTGCATACGGCCTTTTGCGGCGACGTGAATGATATCGTCGAGGTCGGCATTCAGGTGCGCATGTCCGGGCCGGAGATAGAACGCCGCACGGAATATCAACGCGCCGGGCACGTCATCGCCCAATCCAATTGGACGAAGGTCAGGCGAGCGCGGTGAACCATGGCGCCTGACGTGTTTACGCCCGCACAGAGAAGCGCGGTCATGGCAAAAGTCCATAGCCGCGACACCAAGCCGGAAATCCTCGTCCGTTCGCTGATCCACCGCATGGGCTTTCGCTTTCGGCTGCACAACAAGCGCTTGCCGGGCAACCCGGACATCGTGCTGCCGCGGCACAAGAAAATTGTGTTCGTGCACGGCTGCTTCTGGCACCAGCACGAAGGCTGTCCTCACGCCGCGCGCCCTGCCAGCAACGTAGACTATTGGAACAAGAAACTCGACGGCAACCTGCGCCGGGACAAAATCAACCTGGAGAAGTTGGAAGCGATGGGCTGGCGCGTCCTGGTCATCTGGGAATGCGAAACCAGAAATCGCGAGCAACTGCTTGGCACGCTGCGCCAATTCCTTGTCAATTCAACATAGTTTCATATCCTGATCCCAAACCCTACCTAAACCCAACCACACACCTGGAGAAAACCCATGACTAAGACAATTCGCACCGCCCTGGTGGGCTGCGGCAAGGTCGGCCAAACGCACGCCCAGGCGCTGCAAGCGCTGCCGCAATCCGAGTTCGTGGCGGCCTTCGACGTCGACGCGGGCCGCGCCAACGCCTTCGCCGCCCTCTACGGCGTGCAGGGCTACAACGACCTCGACCTGATGATCGACGAGGCCGGCGTGCAGATGATCTCGATCTGCACGCCCCACCCCACCCACGCCGATGTCATCAGCCGCGCGGCGCACAAGGGCGTGAATTGCTTGGTCGAGAAGCCGCTCGCCTCGGATTTGGCGGACGCTGACCGCGCCATCAACGCCTGCCGCGCTGCGGGCGTCAAGCTGGGCGTGGTCAGCCAGCGCCGCCTCTATCCGCCTGTGGCGCGCATGGCGAACGCCATCCGCGCCGGCAAAATCGGCCGGCCGGTGCTGGGCACGCTGGTGGTGATGGGCTGGCGCGACGAGGCCTATTACCGCTCGGACGCCTGGCGCGGGCGCTGGGATACGGAAGGCGGCGGCGTGCTCGTCAACCAGACGCCGCACCAACTGGACATGTTGCAGTGGCTGATGGGCTCCGAGATCGACGAACTCTTCGGCTACTGGGACAACCTCAACCACCCCTTCATTGAGGTGGAAGATACGGCCATCGCCGTGCTGCGCTTCAAGAGTGGCGGCCTGGGCCAAATTCTGGTGAGCAACTCGCAGAAGCCGGGGCTGTATGGCAAGGTGCATATCCACGGCTCCAACGGCGCCTCCGTAGGCGCGCAGACGGAGGGCGGCTCGCCCTTCATCGCCGGCGTGACGACCGAGGTGGAGCCGCCGGTCAACGACATCTGGAGCGTACCCGGCGAGGAGGATCTGCTGTTCGTGTGGCAACAGGAAGACCGCGCGACGGCCAAGCAGATGGATCCTATGTCGTACTATCACAAGCTGCAGATCGAGGATTTCCTCAACGCCGTGCTGGAAGACCGCGAGCCGCTGGTCAACGGCGAAGAGGGGCGCAAGGTCGTGGAGATGTTCACGGCCATCTACCGCTGCCAGCGCGACGGCGTGCCCATCAAGTTCCCGCTGGCCCCGGAGACGGGCCGCGACGACTACGACGGGCGCCGCAGCTACACGCCGCTAAGCCGCCGCGAGTAGGAATTAAAACAGCCGCGCCGCTCATTCGCGATAGTGGGCGCCGCGGCTTTCTTTGTTCTGCCAGGCCGCGTCCGCTACGACGATGGCCGTGCGCACGGCGTTGCGCAGGCCGATCAACTCGTCGGTGAGGCGCGTCTTGCGGTAGAAGCGCTCGATCTCGAAGTTGAGCTGGCGCAGCTCGCGCCCGGCGCGCG
>JBBSBO010000389.1:0-3862 GCA_038251215.1 Caldilineales bacterium | reverse complement strand
TCCTCGTGACTCTCGCGGCGGGCCTTATCTTTATCCTCGTTCATGGCGTCTTCCTTTCGCTCCTTTGGGGCGAGCCTCATTGCCCGCTCTGTACAGAACAGTACACGAGCAGTATAGATCGCCCTGCATCGCCGTGTAGGTGATTTAGGCCACAACTGGGTTACAACTTCGGTCACGACTCCGGTCACAACTCGGCCAACACCTCGCCCATGTGCGCCGTGTCATAGCCGCCCATGGCCTGTACCATCTGCCTGAAGGCCGCATCCGGCCGGCGGATGATCTCCAGCAGCGGAGCCAACAACTCGCCCTCATAATACTCGACCGGGATCACCAGGTCGTAGCGCTCGTGGAAGAGCGACACAAAATCCAAGTCCAACGCGCGCGCCGCCGCCAGGATACCCAGCCCGCAATCCGCCGCGCCGCTCTTCACCGCCGCGGCGACCGCCAGATGCGTGTATTCCTGCCGCTCGTAGCCGGTGATGGCGCGCGCGTCCAGGTTGCGCTGCTTGAGCGCGTAGTCCAGCAGCACGCGCGTCCCCGCGCCGCGCTGGCGGTTGACAAAGACGACATCCTCGCGCAGCAGATCCTCAAAGGCGTGGATGGCCTTAGGGTTGCCCTTGGGCACGATCAATCCCTGCTCGCGGCCCACAAAGCCCAGCAACACCACGTGTACGCCGTGCGGCGTGAGCAGCCGGCGCACCGCGTCGACGTTGTACTCGCCGCTCTCTTCGTCCAGCAGGTGCGAGCCGGCCAGGTGCGCCTCGCCGCGCTGCAAGGCGAGCAGGCCGCCCAGGCTGCCCACATGCGCCGAGGAGAGCGTCAACTGCGGATGCGCGCGGCGCAGTTGATCCGCCAGCACGTCCAGCGTCATGTCGTGGCTGCCGATGGCGACAATCGTGCGGCGGATGCCGGAGAGCGGGCGCAGCAGTTCCACGCGCACCGTGGCGCCCGCGTCGTAACCCTCGGAAAAGCGCGGAATGGTGACGATGCCGTCGGCCTTGACCAGCGACATCAGCACGCCGGCGCCGCCGCCCAGCGGGGTCGCCACAAAGCGCTCACCCACCTGGCCCAGGGTCACGCGCAGGAAGTGATCCTCGCCCAGCGGCGAGAGCGTCTTGCGCGTCAGCGTCGCCTCGACCGTGGGGCGCTCCGGCGGCTGCAAGCCTTGCCAGCGATAGAGCAGCGGCTTGACGATCAGGTCGAAGGTCATCGCCGCCGAGACGGGGAAGCCCGGCACGCCCACCAGCGCCTTGCCGCGCGCCACGCCCAACACCACCGGATGCCCGGGGCGGATGGCAATGCCGTGCACGCGCAGCTCGCCCAGCTCCGCCACGATCGCCGAGGTGAAGTCCTCCGAACCCGCCGAGGAACCGGCGTTGACCGCCACCAGGTCGTGCGTTTCCAGCGCCTCGGCGACCGCAGCCTTGATGGCGGCGTAGTCGTCCGCCTGGATGGGCAGGCGCGTGACGATGCAGCCGGCCTCCTCGGCCTGCGCACCCAACATCAGCGAGTTGTACTCGATGATGTCGCCCGGCCTCAGGCCGCTGCCCGGCTTCACCAGCTCCGTGCCCGTGGGCAGAATCGCCACGCGCGGCCGCCGGTAGACCGTCACCCGCGTATGCCCGCAGCCGGCGATGGCGCCCAGGTCCTGCGGGCGCAAACAGTGGTTGGCGGGCAAGGTCAGCTCGGTGGCGACCATGTCCTCGCCCATGGCGCGCACATCGGCCCACGGTGCCACCGCGGACAGAATCTCGATGTAGTCCTCGCCAGGGTCCTCATCTGGGCGGCGCACGCGCTGCGTCTGCTCGATCATGATCACGGCGTTCATGCCCGCGGGCAGCGGGTCGCCCGTGTCGACGGGGATGGCCTGTTGGCCCACGTGCAGCAGCCGCGGCTGCGTCTCCGTGGCGCCGCGCGTCTCATCGCTGCGCACGGCGTAGCCGTCCATGGCTGCGGCGTGATAGTGCGGCGAGGAAATGCGCGCCCACACCGGCTCCGCCGTCACGCGCCCCAGCGCCTGGTCCAGCGGGATCGTCTCCACGCCCAGCGGTCCCCACAGCCCTTGCTCTTGCAGGGCCGCGTGCCAGTTATCCAGCGCCGCGTCCAGCGCCACGTCGTGCAGATAGATGTTGCGTTCGTGCGGTGTTTGTTCGCTCATGTCAGTTTTCCGTCGAGATTCTTGGATTCATGGTTCGCGCACTCAAGCGGACACTGATTCAACGCCGATTCAAGGGAGTTTCACAGATCAGATCTGAGTTTATCCGTTTAATCCATTCAATCCGTGGCCTGCTTACCCTATCTCAATGCAAATAGACCGTGACCCACGCGCCCTCGCGCACGCCCGTAGCGTCGAGCGGGATCTGCAGCGTGCCGTCGGCATGCACCAACGTGTAGATCAGGTTGGACTTGCCGAAGACGGGCACGGCCCATGTCTCGCCCTCGCGCTCTTGCAGCCGCACCTGCACATAGTCCTCGCGCCCGCCGGCGGAGGCGACGTTGCGCGCCAGCCGCGCCTGCACCTGCTGCTTGGGCTGCGCGCGCGCGCCCAGCGCCGCGCGGATGGCGGGCGCCACGACCAAATCGAAGATGACCATGGCCGAAACCGGGTTGCCGGGCAGGCCGAAGACGGGCACGCCGTCACACACGGCGACGATGGTCGGCTTGCCCGGGCGCACGCTCAGCCCGTGCAGCAGCACGCCCGGCTCGCCCAAAGCCGCGATCACCTCCACGCTCAGGTCGCGATAGCTGACCGAGCTGCCGGCGGACAGCACGACGATATCGTTCTCGGCGTGCGCCTGCGCCGCCGCCGCCTGCAAAGCCGCGCGGTCGTCGGGGATGATGCCGTAGGTCACGGGCGCGCCGCCGGCGCGCGCTACCAGCGCCGCCAGCGAGTAGCTGTTGATGTCGCGCACCTGCCCCGGGCCAACCGGCTGGTCGGGCGGCACGACTTCATCTCCGCTGGAAAGGATGCCCACGCGTGGCCGCGCGGCGACCGTCACCTGCGTGATGCCCAACGCCATCAGCCCGCCGATGTCCTGCGGGCGCAGGCTGTGCCCCGCCTCCAGAATGACGTCGCCGGCGCGAATGTCCTCGCCGACCTGGATCACGTTTTCGCCCTCCGCCACAGGACGCAACACTTCGATGCTCGCGTCGTCTACACGCTGCGTATTTTCCACCATCACCACGCTGTCGGCCCCGGCGGGGATCATGCCGCCGGTATGCACCAGCACGGCCTCGCCCAGCCCCACCCGCACGGTACTCGCTTGGCCCATGGCGACCTCGCCGCTGACCGTGAGAAAGGCGGGCAGGCTGGAGGACGCGCCGTAGGTATCCGCCGCCGCCACAGCGTAGCCGTCCACGGTGGAGCGCGCGAACTCGGGCAGATCTTGCGCCGAGGTCAGCTCCTCCGCCAAGATGCGGTCGAGCGCCGCCGCCGTGGGGATGCGCTCGCGGCGCACCTGCGGCGTGTAATGCTGCAAAAAGAGACGCCAGGCGTCCGGCGGCGTATGCACGTTAAAAAACTCAGCCATGGGGCATTTATCCTGCACTGGAACATGGGTTAGCCAAGAACACTCGCAACGATAGCATAGAGGCGAACGCCTGACCAATCGGCGTAACAGAACAGCCCGCCGGAATTTGCCGGCGGGCTGCGTTTTGTGGGTTATCGAGGCGCGGCGCGCTTGCGCCGACACCGGGCAGCTAGGCTTCGGCCTTAGACTTACTCTTGTCGCCCGCTTTGTCCGCCGACGCGCTCTTCTCGGCGGAGCCGGACGCAGAGTCCGCGCCCTTGTCGCCTCTTTCTTTGACCTCGGCCTTTTTGGTCTCGCCGTCGCCGTTGTTGCCATTGTTCCCATTCGAGCCG
>JBBSBO010000388.1:0-3864 GCA_038251215.1 Caldilineales bacterium | reverse complement strand
CCAGATTCACCGGCAGGACCAGGTTCACCGGCGGGACCAGCTTCGCCGGCCAGGCCGGGTGCGCCTGCGGGACCAGGCTCACCGGCGGGACCCATTTCCCCTTGCGGGCCGGTCTGATTCCAGGTGATCTGCGTCTCGCCCTCCGCACATGCCACAGCCGGCTCTGTCCCAATAGACATCTTGCCGATTGTGCCATCTGCGCTCAGGCAGCCGGTGTAGACGTTGCCGTCGCTCGCCGACTGTGCCAGGGCGACCCCGCCGATCACGCTAAGGACCAGAAGCGACGCGCTCAGTGCAATAATGCCGCGCGACAATTTCATGGTAACGCTCCTTCTCGGATTAGCTCGGTGCTTGGATAAAACGGTGGATAAGTCGTTGCGCTTGAGAACTTCACCTTGAGAATTTCACAGCGAATGCCCTATTCTATCAGACTTTGCGAAATCGCAACATTCGGATTTTGCCGATTTTCAGGGGACAGACGCCGGCTGCGCCAAAATGCTCTCACGCCGTCACCGGCTGCGGCGCCTGTCCCTGCCGAAAATTTCTTGTTTGCATAGAGATCCGCTTGTGCTAGAATGGCCCGGCGCTAGACTGCTCCCCACACAGCCTCCCGGCGCAAAAGCCATCTTGGGTTGTTTGCAGGCGTACCAGAAAGGGAAACGCTATGAAACGTCTTGCCTGTCGCGATGTTGGGTTTGACTGCGACGCCGTTGTCGTCGCCGAGACCGAAGGAGAGGTGCTGCAACACGCGGCCCAGCACGCCGCCGAAGTACACAACGTACAAGTGACGCCGGAAATGGCCGAGCAGATCAAGACGCTGATCCGGGAGACGCCGGATACAAAAGAGTAGATCGCTCCGGGCTTAACCGTACCAGCAGTCGGGCAGGACGTCGCGCTCCGCCTCCAGCAGCTCTTGCAGGATGGCGTCGGCGTCGGCAAGCGAGGTGATCAGCGGGTCCGTGAGCAGAGCACGGCGCAACAGGCGGCGGTCGCACGTCGCCACCGCTTCCGCCGTCAGTTCATGCGTATCCAAGATGCCCTCCTGCAAGCCGCGCAGCCCGCGCGGCATGTCGCCCACGGGGCGCGGGCGCGGCCCGTCCATGTCCACGTCGCACAGCAGTTCCAAAAAGGCGTCGTCGGCCATGTTGCTCACGGCGCCGTCGTTGAAAGTGTTGATGTAGAAGGGACGGCCCAGGTTGGCGGTCATGTTCTCGATGATGTCGGTGGCGTGGTCCGGCCCCAACTGCGTGGTGTACTCGGCGATGGGGATGCGCCCCTGCACGAAGTCATCCACCTGGCGCCACATCGCCGCGTGGCGCTCGTAGCGCGCTTCGGTCTCCCAGATCGAAAGCGGCGGGATGGCATCGTGCAGCACGCCGCGACCCTGCCAATAGGGCAGATACTCCTTGGTGTGCGCCACGCACACGGGGATGTAGCCGAACGCTTCATACAGCGCATAGGCGATGTGGTTGTTGTATAGCGCCTTGGCCCCCACGTCGCCGCCCGTGTCTTCGATGGCGGCGTCGCAGCGGATCGACTCGGCGATGGCGGGCATCACGTCGCGGCCCTGGTAGGTGGCCTTCAGCATCCACGTAAAGTGGTTGACGCCGGCGATGCGCAGGTCGAAATCGCCATCCACCTGCGCATCGAACTCGTCGGGCGCGGCGATGATGCCGGCGCGCAGGGCATAGCGCCGCTTGATGTGCGGCATGTGCAGGCTGTCGCACAGGGCAAAGCTCTTGACCGCAGGCGCGTAGCGGCGCAGGCCAATGCCATGCACCGTGGACGGGTTGATGTAGTTGATCAGCCAGGCGTCCGGGCAGACTTCCTGCACGTCGCGCGCACAGGCGAGGATGTGCGGGAACTCGCGCATGGCGCGGAAGATGCCGCCCGGGCCAATCGTGTCGCCGGAGCACATGCGCACGCCGTACTTCTCCGAGACGGCGCAGTCGAGGCCGCGGTACTTGACCGTTTGGTCGGCAAAGCTCAGCACGACGAAATCCGCGCCGGGCAGCGCCTCCTTCCAGTCGGATACAGCCTGGATGTGCAGCGGCGCGCCGTTGTAGCGCGCCACCATCTCCGCCAAGCGGCCCAGCTTATCCAGCCGCTGCGGGTCGGTCTCCACCAAGCTGAGCGTGCCGTGGCGCAGATGCGGCGAATGCACCATCTGCCAGATGGCCTGCCGCCCGAAGAAGAGGCTCCCCGCGCCCACCACCACGACCTTAGGGTGTTGCACCTGCGCCGGCGAATGTTGCAATGACGAGCGTTCAAGACTAGATGTCATGCGGATAGCTCCTATGGAAAGATCGCCGCCTGGTTTCAACCTGCCGAGTTTCAATCTGTGATGCGGATTATCCAGCCGCGGCGTCTACGCCGTCCGGCGCGTCGTCGCGCGGCTCCAGGTGGGTGAGGGGCAGCATATCGGGCAGCGCCCGGCGCATGTCCGTCTCGATTTGCTCCGCCACCTCATGCCCGTGCCGGACCGTCCACGCGCCCGGCACAAGGATGTGGACGTCGACAAAGCGCTGGGCGCCCGCCTGGCGCGTGCGCAACTTGTGAAACTGCACGCCTTGCGCCGCGTAGGACTGGAGGATGGCGCGCAGCTGCGCTTGTTCCTCGTCGGGTAGAGTGGCGTCCATCAGGCCTTTGACCGAGCTGCGCATGATCTGGATGCCGCTCCACACAATGTTGGCTGCCACCAGCAGCGCGACGAGCGGGTCCAGCCAATACCAGCCGATCAGCGCCGTGGCGCCCACGCCAATCACCACGCCGACCGACGTCCACACATCCGTCAAGAGGTGGCGGCTGTCGGCCTCCAGTGCGATGGAATTGTACTGCTTGCCGGCGCGACGCAGCACCAGCGCCGCGCCCAGGTTGACGAGCGCGGCGATCACCGCCACCGCCAGGCCCACGCCCACCTGCTCCAGCGGCTGCGGCGAAAACAAGCGCGGCACAGAGGCGACGACGATGCTCGCCGCGGCCAACAGGATCAGCGCGCCCTCGAAGCCGCTGGCGAAGTATTCCGCCTTGGCGTGACCGTAGGCGTGATCGTCGTCCGACGGGCGCGCGGCGACGATCAGCATGGCTAACATCATGCTTGCGCCCGCCAGGTTCACGAGCGATTCGAGGGCATCCGACAGCAGCCCCACGGAGCCGGTCGCCAGGTAGGCGCCAAACTTCAGCCCCACCGTGATCACGGCGGCGGCAATCGAAAGCCAGGCAAAGCGATTGAGCGAGTTTTGCATCGAGCGGCGCTCCGCCTCGCCTGGCAGGAAGGCGTGTCCTTCCCGCCAGGCGGCTATACAGTCGCAGAAAGTCGAAGAAAGATGCTAGGCGGCGCGCACCTGCGCCAGCAGGCCGTCGACGATGGCGTCGGGCGATTGCGGCAGGGCGCCCTCTTGGAAGTGGAGCAGGCTGAGCAGCGGCGTCTGCTTGAAGAAGCCCAGCATGTCCATGCCGATCACGCCCTCCTCGCCGCCGCCCATGCGCCGCGCCATGCCCTGCACGATCTCCTTGCCCGCTGTGGCAAAGATCACGCTGCCGACCGGGTCATTCAACCAGTCGCCCAGCGTGGACTCGCGGTTGAGCAGCGAGGGCAGCGTCTGCGTCGAACGCAGCGTGACCGTGGCTTGGCCGCGGATGTCGGCGGACGAGGCGCCCACCAGAATGTCGAACTCGCCGTCCTCCGTGATCCACTGGTGGTAGCCGGGGTGATAGTAGGCGAAGGCGCGGCGGTCCAGTTGCATTGTCGCTGTTTTGGTTTCGCCGGGCTGCAATTCCACCTTGACAAAGCCCTTCAGTTCTTTGAGCGGGCGCACCATGTCGGCCTGGCGGTCGTGTACGTAGATCTGCACGGTCTCCTTG
>JBBSBO010000387.1:0-3871 GCA_038251215.1 Caldilineales bacterium | reverse complement strand
GTCTTCAATCGAATGGCTGGGCGCTAGGGTCAGCGCCAGCAGCTCGCGTGCGGCTGAATCGTAGAGCAGGGCGCGGTCGGAAGCCGGGTCGAAAGCGGTGTTGATCGGGGAGGCGAGTAGCACGTCCAGGTCAATCGAGTCGATCAAGTCCTCGTAGGGCGTGACTGTAGCAATCTGCGAATGCTCCAGGCCGTAGGAGCGCACGATGATGAAGACGTTGTCGTTCGGTGCATAGGCCACGCCCGCCGGATGCGCGATCTGCATGTCGCCTAAGTCGTAGTCGCGATAGTCGAACACGCCCAGGGTCGCATCGGCTGCGGCGGGCGCGGCCATCTCCTGCGCCGTCGCGCCTTGCGCAGCGACGGGGATCACGCCCGCCGCCGACACGAGGATCGCTAGTGCGAGGGACGCCACAATCGTGATGATCCTGCTCAGTTTTGATCGATTCATTGCGAGTTTCCTTTACATGCAGGTTGTTTGGGTTAGGCTTCCGGGCGCAAGAGAAAGGCCCCGCTATGGCGCGTACAGCTTTCATCAGGACATGGCGTGGAAGAATGCGCTCACCCGGCGCCAGCAATCATCAAGCAATCATGATGAAACAACAGCGTGGGTGCTGATGTGCCAGTCAACGAGCAACCGGCAGCCGCGAACAATAAGCGAAACGAATGAGACTTGCTCGGTATCGCTCAAAAAACGGGCCGGGGCGCTGATTCATCTTGTTGCAATTCACCCTGTACCCAAACCTATTTTGATTGGCAAAGCAGCGTTATTCAGCGGTGGACGCGCTAACTCGTCGCGAATTTGTGACTATCTTACACCGGCCAAGTCGCGCCCATGACCGCAAATTGTATCGCAGGCGGTCGCAAATTCGCGTGAATGCCGGACGCAGGCAAACGGGAATCACATCCATGTCGCGTTTAGCGTAGCACGAACTCTATTGCGGGACCGAGGCAGGGAGAAATGCGGTTTCGTGGTCGCGGCGAAAGCGCGTCTCCTAAAATGATCGCAAAGTGAAATTGCAGAATGTGCCGGACTGTACCTCATGACATCTTTCGACACAGCCGCATTTTCACCGTGCGATTGGTTTAGGCTACTCCCCCATCTGTGACAAAAAGTTCAATGTTGACATGGCCGCGTTTTGTGCTAGACTCGCCGCATTCCCCTAGCTTTTCCATCGTCGCGCTGCGCGATCTATTAATCGGCTGCATCAGATCCCGCTGCGTCCAGTTGTCTGTTCGGGTATTTGAGCGATGAAACGCTATGGCAACGTATCAATCGATTTTTGCGACCTGCTCAGCCATCTGCACTGTGCTGACCCAGGCGCGCTCGCCGGATCTATTCGGCGACGATATCGCCAATGTTGATTGTCGGGTCTTTACCACCGCCGATTTTGAAAGCAATATCCCGGCTGAAGGCCAGGTAGCGCTCTTTCTCTATCGAGTGGACGTCAACCCCCTTCAGCGCACGCTGCCCCCCCGCCCACGCTTCGACAACCGCACCGAACGCCGTCATCTGCCCCTAGACCTGTACTTTCTGCTCATCCCGCGCGCCGCGCAGGCTCAGTTGCAGCAGTTGATTCTGGGCTGGATGATGCGCGTGGTCGAAGACAACGCTTCGATCCCGGCTAACTTGCTCAACAGCGAACTGGAAGATGTCTTCCACGCCGACGAACACATCGAGGTGACGCCCGACTCGCTGACGACGGAGGAAATCTTGCGGCTGTGGGATCAATTGCCGAGCGACTTCAACATTTGCGTCCCCTATTGTGCGCGCGTGCTGCGCATCGAGTCCCCGATCTCCGAGCTGGAAGGGACGCCGGTGTTGCAGCGAGATATCGACTTTCGAGGGTAGCCATCGTGCTTGCAAGTCTCACACATTTGGAGACGATCACCTATCGGGCGGCGCTGGCTTTGCAGTTTTTCGACAGCGCCACCGGCCAAGCTGTGACCAATGGCCTGCGCGTGCGGGCCTGGGCCTTCGATCCGGCCGCGCCCCGGCCCGCGCGGCGTGTGGATGAGGCCGAAAAGTCGCCGACCGGCGGCGTCTACGGATTTCGCTCGCTGCCCGGACTGGGCGGTTATCAGATGGGCGAGGACGTAGCCGCGGGCAGCCTGGCTTTCCTCGTGTATATCGAAGATGGCCTGGGGCGCTTCTTGCCGCAGACGCGCCGCTATGATCTGCCCCTGGCGCTGGCGGCGGTGCAGCAGGTGACGCTGTTTTCGTCCGCGGGCAGGCCTATCCCCACCGGCTATGCGGCTATCCGTGTACAGCTAGTGCGCACCACGGCCCCAGCCGGCGCGCCCCCTGCGGTGACCGTAGTAGAGCCGGCCCGCTGGGCGAGGGTCACCCTCTCCGTGCCGCCGGGCAGCGCCGGGGCGCCGGCGGGCATTTTTCACGGGCAGGCCGACAGTCGCGGGGCGGCATTGATCCTGGCGCCCTATCCATTGATCGCTGCCGGGGTGCTGCTCGATGAAGCCGAGTGGGTTATCACTGTGGAGGTTGCCCACGCGCCGGCTGCACTGGCCGCCGACGCGACTCTCCTACAGCGGCTCCTGCCTGAGTTGGCTCAGGACGAGTTGGCGCGGCAGCGCTTTCCGCCTTTGCAGACGACCGTGGAGGCGCAGCCGACAGCTGTCCTCTTTGGCACGGTGACGGTCGTCGACGCGCAGGCCCAGGTCTATGCCGTCGTCGGTTCGCCTAACGTCACGCAGCTGGATTTTGACCTGTCGTTCGGACGGGCGCTCACGCTGCGCACGCAGGTGGACGGCGACGCGGGCCATCCGCTTTCCGAACTCTTGATTCAATCGGCATGAGGGAGAAGATCTGTTGACAGCCTGTGGCAAAGTTGTTTGTCGGTAGGTCGTCTGCGAGAAGGTTCTTGGCAAGTAGGTCGTTGGCAAAGGAGAGGGTGCAATGCCTGAATATCTGTCACCGGGCGTCTATATTGAAGAAACCAGCTATCGGACAAAGACTATCGAAGGGGTGAGCACGAGTACCGCCGGTTTCGTCGGCCCAGCCCGCTTCGGCCCGGTGAGCGGCCCGCCGGTCTTTGTCTCCAGTTTGGCCGACTTCCAACGCATCTTCGGCGACCTGGAGGACCTGAATTTCACCGACCAGGCCAACCCACAGGTCAACTACTTGGCCCATGCCGTGCGCGCGTTCTTTGAAGAAGGCGGTCGCCGCCTTTTTGTGCAGCGCGTGTTCAACGCGCCGCGCGCGGCAGGTTTTGACATCCAGAACGGCGTCCCCGGCTTTCACTATGCCGCGGCCGGTACCGCTACCGCCGGCTTCGCGCCGGATCTACTGGCCGATGCCGCCAATCAACTGGCAGTCGCCACGCAGACGGCGACTGCCATCGTCGCCGATCCGCCCTCCGCCGCGGCGCAGGCTGCAGCGGAGGCGGCGCGCGACGGCTGGCAGGCCGCCGTCGATTTTCTGACCGACCTCGCCAACGGCGCGCCCACCAGCGCCGGCGACGTCACCACTGCGGCCACGCAGTTGGGAACGGCGCGCACAAGCCTGGGCACGGCTACGACGGAGCTGGATACAGCCCAGACCACGTTTGACGGCGACCCAACGCAGGCCAACGCCGATGCCCTGGCGGACGCGCGCAATGCTGTCGACGTGGCGCGCGATGCCGTGAGCAGCGCCCGGCAAGCCTGGGTGGTCGCCACAACGGGCCAACAGATTGAGCTGATCCAGCCCGGCGCCGGCGAGCAGCCGCTGCGGTTGACGGCGCGCTTCCCGGGCGCGACCGGCAACATGCGTGTGAACTTCGTCCTGCGCGCGGGCAACAATGCCTACCAGCCGCGGCCCACGCTGCTTACCCCCGGCTTGAACCGCGTGCGCAGCGGAGCGTTGGTTCACGTGC
>JBBSBO010000386.1:0-3875 GCA_038251215.1 Caldilineales bacterium | reverse complement strand
TCCGGCGGGCAGATCCAACGCGTGTCCGTAGCGCGTGCGTTGATTCCCAAGCCGCGCCTGATCTTGGCGGATGAGCCGGTGTCGATGGTAGACGCCTCGCTGCGCATGGAGATTGTGAACCTCTTCAAGAAGCTGCGCGATGAGCAGAAGGTGAGCGTACTCTACATCACGCATGACTTAGCGACGGCATACTACATCAGTGACCACATCGCCATCATGTTGCGCGGCGTCGTCGTGGAGGCCGGCTCGGTCGAGAACGTGCTGGGCAACCCGTTGCATCCATACACCCAGCTGCTGCAGGAATCGGTGCCGCGA
Organism: Caldilineales bacterium; assembly: GCA_038251215.1. Classification (GTDB taxonomy): domain Bacteria; phylum Chloroflexota; class Anaerolineae; order Caldilineales; family Caldilineaceae; genus JASGTU01. Next base: position 3,560 of record JBBSBO010000386.1, on the reverse strand, counting down.
CCGGCGGCGGAAGCACGCGAGAGCTGGGCGACGCACATCGACCTCGGCACGACCGAGGTGAAGGAGTATGGCCGCAGCGGCTGTAAGTACTCAGGCCGTTGCCCCTATGTGATGGACGTGTGTAAAACGGCGATCCCGCCCGACTTCGAGGTGGAGGGCAGGGCCGTGAAGTGTTATCTCTATTCTGACGAAGTCATGCAGGGCGCGCCTAGCCCTGCCCAAACGGGAACAGTGGGAACGGCATGAACGAAATCACGTTGGACGTCAAGATCGCCAAGACGACGATCGACCGCAATATCTACGGGCATTTCTCCGAGCATTTGGGCCGCTGCATCTATGAGGGATACTGGGTGGGCGAAGAGTCCAGCATCCCCAACGTGCGCGGCATTCGCAAGGATGTGGTGGAAGCGCTGCGCAAGCTCAAAGTGCCGGTAATGCGCTGGCCGGGCGGCTGTTTTGCCGACGAGTATCACTGGATGGACGGCATCGGCCCGCGAGAGAACCGACCGACGATGGTCAACACGCACTGGGGCGGCGTGGTGGAGAACAATCACTTCGGCACGCACGAGTTTATGGATCTCTGCGCGCAGCTCGAGTGCGAGCCGTACATTTGCGGCAACGTGGGCAGCGGCACCGTGCAGGAGATGTCGCAGTGGGTCGAGTATATGACCTTCGACGGCAAAAGCCCCATGTCGGACCTGCGCAAGTCGCACGGGCGCGATGAGCCGTGGCATCTGAAGTACTTTGGCGTGGGCAACGAGAACTGGGGCTGCGGCGGGCGCATGACGCCGGAATATTATGCCGAACTCTATCGCCGCTATGGCTTGTACGCGCGCGACTACGGTGACAATAAGCTGTATCGCATCGCCTGCGGGCCGCGCAACGACGATTATCATTGGACCGAGGTCATGATGGAACAGGCCGGCTCCAGCGACCTGCTGGGCGGGGCGTATATGGACGGCCTGGCGCTGCACTACTACACGTCCGTCAAGCGCTTGCCCAACGGCTCGCGCACAGGTTCGGCGACGGACTTCGACGAGGCCGGCTGGATCGAAATCATGTCCAAGGCGCTGTTCATGGACGAGTTGGTGCGCAAGCACGGCACGATTATGGACAAGTACGACCCGGCGAAGAAGGTGGCGATGGTCGTGGACGAGTGGGGCACATGGTTTGCCGTCGAGCCGGGCACGCACCCGCGTTTCCTCTACCAGCAGAACACGATGCGCGACGCATTGGTGGCGGCTGTGACGCTGGACATCTTCAACCAGCATGCCGACCGCGTGCGCATGGCGAACATCGCGCAGACGGTCAACGTGTTGCAGGCGATGGTGCTGACCGACAAAGAGAAGATGCTGCTGACGCCGAGTTATCACGTCTTTGAGATGTATGCGGCGCACCAGGACGCCACGCTCGTGCCGCTGCATGTGGAGAGCGAGCCGTACGCGCACGACGAGTATAGCGTGCCTGCCATCTCGGCGTCGGCGTCTGTGAATGCTGAGGGCAAGCTGCACATCACGCTGAGCAACGCCAACCCGAACAAGGACATTACCGTTGCCGCTTTTGTGCGCGGGCTGAAGGCGGGCAAGGTCGAGGGGCGCGTGTTGCATGCAGGGGCGATGAACGCGCACAATACCTTTGCGCAGCCGGACGCGGTGAAGCCGCAGCCGTTCAGCGGAGCCAAACTCACGGCTGAAGGGCTGAAGATTGTGATGCCGAAGATGTCCGTGGTGGCGCTGGAAGTGATGTAGAGTCGTGGCGATGCCCGGGCCGGAAGGCTGGCCTGCAATGTGAGCAAATAGAGCGGCGTCGGGTACAATCCTGATGCCGCTTTCTTTTGTGGAGCGCAGAGAGAAGCAAGCATCACGAGATTCCCAAAGGGGGGCGTATGGAAATCCCTGCCGGACCCGAGGCGCTGAGCGCCGGCTGGCTCACGGACGCATTGCGCGCAGATGAAGCGCTTGGCCGCGCAACTGTCGTATCGTACCGCGTGGCTCCGCTGGCGGAGGAGAAGGGCTTTTACGGGCGTGTGATGCGGGCGCGGCTGGACTATGATCGGCACGAGGCGGGCGCACCGCGTTCGTTAATCGTCAAATTCTCTTCGGCTACACCGGAAATGCGCCGGCGCGCGGCCGGCGCCTATGCACGCGAGGTACACTTCTATCGGCAAGCAGCGGATCGTACGAGCCTCCGAATGCCCAAATGCTATTATGCCGACATTGACGAGGCGACGGGGCTGCACATCCTGCTGCTCGAGGACATGGCCCCCGCGCGTAGCGGCTCGCGCGCCGAGGGTTGTTCATCGGCGCAGGCGCAGTTAGCGATCCGTTCGGTCGCCGTGTTCCATGCTGCCTGGTGGGAGAACCCGCAGGTGGACGAGTTTGCCTGGCTGGCGGACGCGCCCGCAGATTTCGATGCCGAGGCGCAGCAGGAGGCGCACGCGCGCTGGTGGCCCGCGTTTCTGGCGCGGGCGGGCAAGGGCCTGCCGCAGCCCATACGGGAAATCGGCGAGCGCCTGGGCGCGCAGCGAGGGGAGATTCGACGGCGCGTGTTCGGCGCATCGCCGCGCACGCTGATTCACCGGGACTTTCAATTGGACAATCTGGTTTTCGCCACCGCGGAGGGCGGGGTTCCTTTTGCCGTGCTGGACTGGCAGATGGTCTCGCGCGGGCGCGGGGTATGGGACGCGGCCTATTTTATCAGCGAGAATCTGCGCGTCGAGGACCGGCGCGCGGCGGGGATGGATCTGCTGCACGTATATTGGGCGACGTTGGTCGAGCAAGGCGTGCAGGGCTACGGCTTCGACGCGTGCCTGCTCGACTATCGCTATTGCCTGTTGCAGCGCTTTGGCGCGCTGATCTCCACGATCGCGGCGATGCCTTTTTCGGAGGAGCAGCTCCGGCTGCACGTGGACGTGTTGCTGCCGCGCAACAGCGCTGCGATCCTGGACAGTGGCGCTGGGGAGTTGGTGCTGGATACGTAAACGCGATTACACTGCGACAAACGTGCCGCGCAGCTCGGCGTGCAGCGGGCGATGGGCGGCGAGATAGGCGCGCAGGGCGTTGACGGCATGTTGGCTATGGTGTTGGCGGTTGCGGCCATATTGGGGGCCGACGCCCTGTTCGGTAACAAAGGCCGTAGGATAGTTGCGCTCCGGCTGCACGAGTTCGCCGTCGACGAAGACCTGCTGCACGCGCTGCCCGGGCGGGTTCTCGAGCTTGATATAGGCGTGGAAGCCGAGGCCGCGTTTGACATAACCACCCATCTGCTCGTAGGGATCGCGGGCGAAAGTGCGCTCCAGGTTTTCCTCCAGCATGGCGATCAGTTCGTCGCCCGCCAGTTCGGCCGTGGAGACGGGCGGGTTCATGGGGATGATGTTGTAGAGATCGTTGAGCGTGATTTCGCCGGGCAAGACCGGCGCACCGTAGCGCCAGCCGTTGGAGAATGCCAGTTGCGCGCCCGTGCTCTCCAGCAGCGCTTGCAATAGGAAATTGTCCATGGTCGCTTCCAGTGTCGTGCCGCGGTTGAGCGCGGTCGCGGTCTCGCCGACGACGGTGGACAGT
>JBBSBO010000385.1:0-3894 GCA_038251215.1 Caldilineales bacterium | reverse complement strand
TTCGTCAGAATCACCGATTCGCCCTGATAGCGCACCGTGTCTACGATCTCGCCAAGCCGGCTGCGCGCTTCGGTTACGCCTAGCGTCTTGTCCATTGCCTGATCCTCCTTCGTTCCCGCTCAATACAACCGTACATTCCGTACACTATGTACAGTATACTGCCAGTTCGGCAAGAGATCAATGGTCAATCGCGCGCGCAATGCTCTAGGCGTTGATCTCCGCGGCGAGGACAACCAGCGAGTGCGGCTGCACGGTGTAGGTCTTGGCGGCGACGACGGGCGCATCCGCCATCTCGCGGAAATCGTCGGGCGCTTCGAGGTAGGTGTCGATGATGCGCCGCCAATGGCCGTTACGGGCACGGTTGAGCGGCATCAGCTCGAAGGTCAGCGGCTCCCAATAGGCGTTGAGGATCACATGAAAGAGGAAGCGCCGCCCGCGCACGGTGAAAGAGACGCTGTGCGAGTCGTGGCTCCAGTCGGGCCGGTTCAGCTTTAGCCCGTGCCACTGAATGTCGGCGCGTTCGAGCAGGTCGTTCAGGCACAAGCCGTGGTCGGCGACAAAAATGTCCAGGTTCAGGCGCAGGCGGATCAGGCGCTTGACGAAGCGATGCATGTCCCGATGCCTGTCCAGCAGCGTCCAATCGAACCAGCTGATCTCGTTGTCTTGGCAATAGGCGTTGTTGTTGCCCAGCTGCGTGCGGCGCACCTCGTCGCCCATCAGCAGCATGGGCACGCCCAGCGCGCCCAGCGTAATCACGAAGAAGTTCTTCACCTGGCGGTTGCGCAGCCGCTCGATGCGCTCATCCTCGGTGGGGCCTTCCACGCCGCAATTCCAGCTTAGGTTATAGTCGTGCCCGTCGCGGTTGTCTTCACCGTTGACCTCGTTGTGCTTTTCGTTGTAGGAGACGACGTCGTTGAGGGTGAAGCCATCGTGGCAGGTGATAAAGTTGATGCTCTGTTCCGGCTCGCGGCTTTCGTGCCCGAAGAGGTCGGGGCTGGCGAGGAAGCGCGAGGCGACGCGCTCGGTCATGCCGCTGTCGCCCTTGACAAAGGCGCGCATGTCATCGCGAAACTGCCCGTTCCACTCTTTCCAGTGGTCGCCCACAAAGCTGCCCACCTGATAGAGGCCGGCCGCGTCCCACGCCTCGGCGATCAGCTTGGTGCCGGCGAGGACGGGGTCCGTCTCGATGTCCCACAGGATGGGCGGGTTGGCGAGCGGCGCGCCGCCCTCGTCGCGCGAGAGGATGGAGGCGAGGTCGAAGCGGAAGCCGTCGATGTGCATCTCCTCCACCCAATAGTGCAGGCTGTCGAGGATCATGCGGCGCACGATGGATTGGTTGGCGTTGAGCGTATTGCCCGTGCCGCTGTAGTTGGCGTAGCGGCGACCGTTGTCTTCCAAAATATAGTAGGCGTTGTTTTCCAGCCCCTTGAAAGAGTACGTAGGGCCGCTGTGGTCGCCTTCGCCCGTGTGGTTATACACCACGTCGAGGATGACCTCGAGGCCGGCTTGGTGCAGCGCCTTGACCATGTCGCGGAACTCGTCGAGCGGGCCAAGCGGGTCGCGGACTGAACTGTAGCCGCTGTGCGGCGCAAAGAAGGAGACGGGATTATAGCCCCAGTAATTCGTCAGGCCGGTGGGCGCGTCCTGCATGTCGAACTGGAAGACGGGGAGCAGCTCCACGGCGGTGACGCCCAAGTCCTGCAAGTAGGGAATCTTCTCGATCAGCCCGGCATAGGTGCCGCGCAGGTGCGCCGGCAGGCCGGAGCTGGGATGGCAGGTAAAGCCGCCCACGTGCATCTCGTAGATGACGGTGCGCGTGAAGGCCAGGCGCAGGGGTGTGTCGCCCTCCCAGTCATACGTGCCCGGGTCGGCGACGACGCTCTTCATGGCGTAGGGCGTGTTGTCGCCTGGCCCTTTGGCGGCCTCGCGGCTGAAGCGGCGCGGCACGACCACGCCGTAGCCATACGGGTCGAGCAGCGTCTTTTGCGGGTCAAAGGCCGGCCCGCCGGCCGCGTTGCTGGGGCCAAAGGCGCGGTAGGCATAGATCTGCCCGGGGCCGAGGTCCGCCACAAAGACATGCCAGTAATCGAAGGTACGATTGTGCTTGGGGTCCAGCTCGATCACGCGCGCCGGCCGTTCGTCGTCGGGCGCATCGAAGAGGAGGAGGTGGACGGCGGTGCTGCTCTTGGAATAGACGGAAAAATTGACGCCGTCGGGGAGAACGGCTGCGCCCAGGGGAAAGCTGCGTCCGGAGTAGGCGTTGATCTTCTCGATGTGGTTGTGCCGGGGCATAGAGTGACTTCTTGTCAGCGATAAGATGGCGTCAGGGGAAAGCGACGCACTGCACGTTTGGCGCTGTGCGCAGTGCGCTACGCCGCTTTGGGATGGGAGAATCTTGCCGCGCTATTTTCGCGCCGAACGGCCGAAATGCCTAGTTTGACCGAGTTTGGCGTCGCGCCCGACGCAAGCAATTCGGCCCGCATCCCCGGTCTATGGGGCCTTCAACCGTCACACGTAGGAGCCGGTTCCAAGGCGGGCATGACCTTACCATGCGCCGCGCCATCGCGCAAATCATCCGTCCAAGTATTGTTCAAGCATTATCTACGCGCGGCCTCTGCGGAGAACGCCGCGCCGACGCACATGCGGAACATGCGGCCCGCGGCGCACGTCTTTGCGGTGTACCCGCCGGCCCCCAGAGTTCAAGGCGCTCTTGGTTGGCCCGAGCGGAAGATAGGAAAGGAGCCAACGATGTTGAGATTATGGAGCCGGGGCGCATTATTGGCGCCGGCGCTGCTCGCCCTGGCGGCTTGCACCGCGCCACTGATGCCCGCGCCCGCCGCCGATCAAGCCGCGGCGACGCCGGTTGTATCGCCGGCGACAGCGACAACTGTGCCGGCCGCGGCGAGCGCCACGCCTGCCGAGCTGCCGGGGCCGATTGCGTCGCCCAGTCCTGCGGAGCTGCCGGAGATCGTTTTGGTCACGCCCAAAGCCGCGCCGATCGTGCCCGCGCCGGGCGCGGCGACGCCTATCGCCCCGCCGCAGGAGGTCCCCATGCCCCAGCCGCCCGTTGTGAATGACCCCGTTGCCGCGGCCGTCGCCGACTTGGCCGCGCGCCTGGGCATCGCCGCCGATGCGACCACGGTCGTGCGCGCCGAGGAAGTCGACTGGCCCGACGGCAGCCTGGGCTGCCCGCAGCCCGACATGCGCTACAAGCAGATGCTCGTGAACGGTTCGTTTGTGCAGCTGCGCGTGGCGGATCGGCTCTACAATTATCACAGCGGCGGCATGCGCGCGCCGGTGTTGTGTACATCAAAGGACGAGGTGCTGCCGGAGGATCTGCCGGGCAGCCTGCGCGGGGACCCTAATACGTAAGCAAACCGCGTAGAGCAAACCGCAAAGAGCGCGAAGGGCGCGAAGAACAGCAAACAGCAAGAACAGCAAAATCAGTCGCCACGGCGGGCACAGAGCTTCACAGGGTAAGACGAAAGGGCAGGGGGTAGGCGTTGCGCCTACCCCCTGTCCGAGCTATCGGAAATGCTTGTACGGTCATCTGCGAGGAAGCCGGCGGCTTCCTCGCAGATTGGCCCCATGTCGCGACGGGCGCTCTATGGGACGGGGACGGGCCGGTTGTCTACGTTGATAAGCGTCAGGCCGAGCAGGCCGGCGTCGCCGGTGTGCGAGACGGCGCCCAGATGCCAGTCACCGTCCGTAGCGCCGGTCCAACTGACGGTGACTGGCGCCTGTGTGCCAATCACTGCGGCCGTGGGGGCGGAGTCGATGGTCAGGTTGCCGCCCGGCGTAGCGGAGACGGCCCAGCCGTACAGCGTGTAGTCGGTGCTGCCGCCCGGCGTGGCGGAGACGGCCCAGCCGTACAGTGTATAGTCGGTGCTTCCG
>JBBSBO010000384.1:0-3900 GCA_038251215.1 Caldilineales bacterium | reverse complement strand
AGCCGAGGGTGCGATCCTAACCGCTAAGCTCAAGCGGCGCGGCTGGCGCAGCAGCGCCGAGCAGATCCAGTTCAAGAACACCGCCTTCACGGATCTGCGTCCGGGCGCAGATGAGTTGTCGGCGGGCATGAAGAGCAAGTGGCGCTATAATGTCCGCTTGGCTGAGCGTCGCGGCATCCGCGTGCGCCAGGGCGGGACCGAAGACCTGGACGCCTTTTACCGCCTCTACAGCGAGACGGGCGATCGCGACGGCTTCTTAACACGGCCCTTTTCCTATTATCAGACAGCGTGGGAGACTTTTCTGCGCGCCGAAGCGGAGGCGGGCAACCCTGCAGGCGGTGCGCTGCTGCTGGCCGAACATGAGGAAGAGACCGCGCCGGTGGCAGGGTTGTTCCTCTTCCGCTTCGGCGCGCGCGCCTGGTATTTCTATGGGGCGAGCGGCGAGCGGCGGCGGCGCGACATGCCCAACTACCTGTTGCAGTGGGAGGCGATGCAGTGGGCGCGCGCGCGCGGCTGCCTCGTCTATGACTGGTGGGGCGCACCTACGGCGCCGGATTGTGCGGATGATCCCATGCAAGGGGTGTGGCAGTTTAAGCAGGGCTTCGGCGCCACGTTGCAACCGCATATCGGCGCCTGGGACTTCGTGGTCAACCCGACGTTGTACACGCTCTATGCCGAGGCGATGCCGCGGGCGCTCGGCTTGTTGCGCAGGGCGCGTCGCAGTCGCGTGCATGCGGGGGCCGATGGCAATGCAGAGTAGCACAGCGGTAGCTGAATATTGCGACGTACAACCTCAAATCGTCAGGTAAGCGGATTTCGCCTGGCAGTCACAGGCCCAGTTTTGCCAATGCCTGCTCGGTGAATACTCGGTGATCGCGCCGCATGGTTTCCTCGGTAATATCCGGCCTGCCCAGCGTCGGATAAACGGCCGCCCATTCGGCGAGGCATGACGCCGGGCGCAGAGCAGCGTACAGATCCCAGTAGGGCAGGTCGGAGAGATCAATGTCCGTCGCCGCGCGATAGCATCGGGTGAACTCATGCATGGCGTCGACGCCGCATACCCACAGAATATCGAGCCGGCTGACGGCAAGATCCGCCAGAGGATGGCCCATCACCGCGTTCTCCCAGTCAATGACGGCAACGAGCTGTTCGTTGCGCCATAATACGTTGCCGGGCCAGAAGTCGCCGTGCAGCAAGGCGAGTTCGCGTGGCTGGGGCAAGGGCCAGACTGGGGTCAATGCCGCTCGGATCCGGCCCTCTTGCACAGAGTCGTCGAATGGTGCTGTTCGACTTTCGAGCCACGGGGCTAGCCTCTCCGCCTGCTTAGTTACGAACGAGAGAGTAGGATACGAAGCAGTCACCTGATGGATATGGACAAGCTGAGCTGCCATTTGTGACACGAAATCGCCGGGTTCCGTAGGCGCGAAGAGCGGTTCGCCTTCGATATACTCGATCAGCATGACCGGCTGCGCAAAGAGGTCGCCGGATTCGTCCAGCAGATAGGGCGCCGGGGTTGCTACGCCGGTGGTCTGCATGTGTTGGAGGAGTCTGAACTCGTCGGCGGCGGAGCGTGGGTTGCGGGCGCGGGCCGCTTCGCTGGGTTGGCGCACGAGCAGCTTGCGCCGCTCGCCGCCCGGCAGCGCGATTTCGAGCCCGGTCATGCGGGCGGAAATGCCGCCCTGCAGCTCCCACGTGCGCAGCAGCCGGCTTTGCGGATGGACTTTCTCAACGAGCAGTTGGAGCCGGCGGGCTTGATCCATCAGTGCGTTTCGGTTGGCGCGGCGGACGCGGCGGCTCGATGTAATGCCTCGTTGAGCGAGTTGATGCGGATCGGCTTCGCTAGGAAGTCGTCCATACCCGCGTCGAGGCAGCGTTCGCGATCCTGCGCCAGCGCGCTGGCGGTGAGGGCGATGATATAGGGCTGCCGCTCGGCGGCGACTTCTGCGCGGATGCGTTGCGTCGTCTCCAGCCCGTCCATGTCGGGCATGTAGACGTCCATCAACACGACATCATAGCGGCGTATCTCCAATGCAGCCAAGACATCGTGCCCGTTGCCCGCCATGTCGACGTCATAGCCCAGGCGGCGCAGCACGGCTTGCGTCACCCTGCGCCCCACCAAGTTGTCATCCGCCAAGAGAACATCCAGTTTGAGGGGAGCCGCACGCGGCGCCGCGAAGTCATCGCCCGCTGCCGGCTGCGGAGCGAAGCGCACGCCGGGGAAGATGTCGCCCAGAGTATTGCGCAACTGGGCGCGCTTGACCGGTTTCATGATACAGGCGGCAAGCCCCAACTCGGCGGCGCGGTTGCGCACGCTGCTGTCGGTCAGCGAGACCAGCATGACGAGGCGAGGGCGCGCCAACGAATGTTCGGCGCTGAGGCGATGCACCAGGCTTTCGCCGTCCATCCCCGGCATGTGGAGGTCGATCAGGGCAGCGTCGAAGTTTCCGCTCGTTTCAATTTGCTCGAGCGCGCTCCAGCCCGAATCCGCCTCGCTGACATTCACACCGAAGTCGCAGAGGATGCGGCGGATCATGCAGCGCGTCGATGCGTGGTCGTCGACGACGAGGATGCGCCGCCCCGCCAGCGCCGAGGGCGGCCCGCTCGCCGGTAGCCCGTCCGGCGCGGGCGGCGCAGCGATGGTGAAGTGGAAGGTTGTGCCGACGCCTGGGCGGCTCTCTACCCAGATGGCCCCGCCCATGATCTCGCACAGGCGCTTGCTGATGGCCAGTCCCAGGCCGGTGCCGCCGTAGCGGCGTGTGGTGGACGCCTCGGCTTGGCTGAACGAGTGAAAGAGCCTGTGCATATGGTCGGGCGCGATGCCGATGCCGCTGTCCTGCACCTGAATGTGCAGCAAGGGAGGGGACTCGTTTTCGGCGGCGACGCGAAGCGCGATTTCGCCGTGGTCCGTGAACTTGACGGCATTGCTGACGAGATTGGTGAGCACCTGGCGCAGGCGTGTCACGTCGCCCAAGATGCGCGTGGGCGCGCCGTCTTCGATTGTGTAGGTCAATTCGATGTTCTTTTTAGCGGCCTCGCCGGCGAAGATCTCCAGCGTGTTTTCGAGGCAGCTTTCGATGTCGATGGGCAGATGCTCCAGTTCGATCTGCCCGGCTTCGATCTTCGAGAAATCCAAAACGTTGTTGACAATCGCCAGCATCGAGTCGCCGGACGCGCGGATGGTGCCTACGAAGTCCTTCTGCTCGCTGTTGAGTTCCGTTTCGAGGAGCATGCCCGTCATGCCGATCACCGCGTGCATGGGCGAGCGGATCTCATGGCTGATCACGGAGAGGAATTCGCTTTTTTGGCGGAGGACTGCCTCTTGTTCGGCGCGCGCGGCCTGTTCTTGCTGCGCGGCGACGCGGCGCTCGGTTTCGTCGTGTAGAACGACGATGCTGCCTACGTTGTCGCCGTGAGCGCCGACGGGCAACACGCGTATACTGTACCAGCGCGTGGCGACGCCATCCGCTATCTCCATCTGGCCGAGCAGATCGTCGCCCGACTGAGCGGCGGGGGCGAGTGAATGCGGGTGGAGCAGCGTCTGGTATTCGACGCCCAGCGCCGACGCCTGGGTTATCCCCAAGATCGTCTCCGCGGCGAGATTTAGGTCGATAATGACGCCTTTGTCATCTGCGAGCAGGATGCCGTCTGGCAGGCGCTCGAAGGCCAGGCCGCGCCCAATGCGTGGGGCGCGCTGAGTCCGCGTGCACCGGAGCGCCGCGCGATTTTGATAACGCCAGGCGTAGACGGCGCCGCCGAGTGTGGCAACCGTCGCAAATACCGCCAGAATGAGATTGAAAGAAGGCAGCCACTGCATGTTCATGACCTGCAGACGGGTTGTCCGTTTCTACGATTGTAGGGGCGGACAGCGAAGCTCAATAGCGTCGTTTGCCGTATTGTTTT
>JBBSBO010000383.1:0-3905 GCA_038251215.1 Caldilineales bacterium | reverse complement strand
GCGCTGGTCGACAAGAAGCAGGAGTCGGATTGGGTGGCGCTGGTGCTGCGCCGTGCGTAGACTGGACGCAACCGCATAATGCAACGCTTTTTCCTGCCGGATGCACACCTCGCCGCGGGCGAGACGGCGGACCTGGGGCCGCTACAGCGCCAGTTGCACCGCGTGCTGCGCGCCCGCCCGGGCGCCCGCATTCTGCTGTTGGACGGCCGCGGCGCTGAGTACGTGACCGAACTGGCGAGCATCGATGAGCGCCGGGCGACGGGGCGCGTACTGGAAAAGCGCGCGGCGGCAGGCGAGCCGCGTGTTCAGCTTAGCCTCTATCTCTGCGCGCTCAAGGCCGATAAAATGGAGTGGGTGCTGCAAAAGGGGACCGAGCTGGGCGTGAGCCGCTTCGTGCCTGTGATCAGCGAGCGCACGATTGTGCGGCCCGCCGCCGCCATTGCGGGCAAATTCGAGCGCTGGCGCGCCATCCTGCGCGAGGCCGCCGAGCAGAGTGGGCGCGGCATCCTGCCGCAGTTGGAGCAGCCTTTGTCGTGGCACGAGGCTGTGGCCGCGGCGGAGGGCCTGCGCCTCCTTCCCTGGGAGGAGGCGGGCGGCGCGCCGGGGCTGGCACAGGCGTTTGCCGCCGCGTTCGACGCCGGGGACGCGACGCGCGTCAGCCTGCTGATCGGGCCGGAAGGCGGCGTCAGCGCGGATGAGGCGCAGTCTGCGGCCGAGGCGGGCTGGGAGCAGGTGACGTTGGGTCCGCGCATCTTGCGCGCCGAAACCGCGGCGCTCGCCGCGGCGGCTGTAGTGATGGCGCTGGCTGGCGAGATGGGATCGCGTTAGCCGCACGCTCTACACTGGGCTCCGCATGATGTAGGTCCGCCTACAGCCGCTAAGGTTTGACAGGCTTACACTGCATGAGTATGATGCACTATAGAAAATATAGTGAAGCTTTCAGAACGGCAATTGAAGAGGAGACGGCTTATGTCCGAGGGTCAGGCATCACACAATGGCGGCGAGCAGGCTGAGCAGCCGCAGCAGCCCCAGGTGGAAAATGTGATTATCGTGGGCAGCGGCCCCTCCGGTTTTACCGCGGGGCTGTACACGGCGCGCGCCAATATGAGTCCGCTGCTGATCACCGGCAACGACTATGGCGGGCAGGTCAGCATCACCTATGAAGTGGAAAACTATCCGGGCTTTCCCGAAAGCCTGAGCGGGCCGGAGTTGGTGGAGAAGATGAAGGAGCAGGCCGAAAAGTTCGGCACGCGCGTTGAGTTCGACTACGTGACGCAGATCGTCACGGACCAGCATCCGTTCTTGGTGCGCACGGCCGCGGGCAAGGAGTACGCAACCAAGTCCATCATCCTATGCACGGGCGCGCGCCCGCGCTATCTGGAAGTGCCGGGCGAGAAGCAGTATACGGGCAAGGGCGTCAGCTATTGCGCCACGTGCGACGGCTTCTTCTTCCGCGGCAAGGATGTATTGGTAGTGGGCGGCGGCGATAGCGCGGTGGAGGAGGCGCTCTTCCTCACCAAGTTTGCCACGCGCGTGCGCGTGCTGCACCGTCGCGAGGAGCTGCGCGCCAGCAAGATTTTGCAGGACCGTGCCTTTGCCAATGACAAGATCGAGTTCGTGTGGAATACCGTAGTCAGCGAAATCACGGGCGACGCCGAGGGCAAGGTCAACGGCGTCAAGACGAAGAACACTGTCACTGGCGCAGAAGGTTCCTTGCAGACCGACGGCGTCTTTATCTTTGTGGGCCATTTGCCCAACAATGAACTGTTCCAGGGCAAGCTGCACATGGACGAAGACGGCCATCTGATTGCCGATGGGCGCATGCGCACTAACGTACCAGGCATCTTCGCCGCCGGCGAGATCATGGACAAGATCTACAAGCAGGTGGCGACGAGCGTGGGGCAGGGTTGCGCCGCGGCTATGCAAACGGAAAAGTTCATGGCTAACCTGGACGAGGACGGCTTCCCCGGCTTCGCCGACCCGCGTCAGTTTGTACGCTTAGAGCCGGTGATGGCGTAAGCATCCATTAACGAATTGACCATCCTCCTGGAAGCTGCCGGCTTCCGGGAGGGTGGTGCAAGCACGACGGAAAGATTGGCGGGGCAAGCCGCGGCCTGTGTTACAATGCCGCCTATGCAGCCTACCGTCCCCTCAGCGCCAGATGTAGTGCAAGACGCAGCGCAGGACCCTTCACAGGTGCATAGCGGACCCGGACTGGCGCGCAGCGCCAGTTTGTTGTCATTGGGCAGCGCGGCCGGCCGCGTGTTGGGGCTGCTGCGCGAGATGGTGATCGCGGCGCTCTTCGGCGCGACGGGGGCCGTCAGCGCCTTCCGCATTGCGGCGCAAGTGCCCGTGCTGCTCTATGACTTTCTGGTGGGCGGCATGTTGAGCGCGGCGCTGGTGCCGGTGCTCAGCGATACCTTGCAGCGGCGCCCGCGTGCAGAGTATGCGCGCCTCGTTGCCGCACTTTTCAGCCTGTTTTCGCTGGCGCTGACGTTGTTGGTGGTGGCGCTGGAGGTGTTTGCGCCGCAGGTGGCGTGGCTGCTGGCGGCGGGTTTCCTCAAGAGCGACCCGGCGCTGCTGGAGTTGACGGTGCGGCTGATACGCGTGCTGGCTCCCGCCGTGTGGCTGCTGAGCATTGCCGGAGTGCTGATGGCGGTGCTGTATTCGCTGGAGCGCTTCACCTTCCCCGCACTGGCGACGGCGGTCTACAACCTGGGCATCGTGTTGGCCGCGCCGCTGCTGGTCCCCCGCATCGGCATCTTCAGCTTGGCGGTGGGCGTGCTGGCGGGCGCCGGCGTGCAGATTGGGCTGCTGGCCTATGCGCTGTGGCGCAGCGGCCTCCGCATCCCCTGGCGTGTAGACTGGCGCCACCCGGCGCTGGCGCGCATCCTGCGGCTGTACGCGCCCATCGCCGCGGGCCTGGTGGTGAGTACCTTCCAGGTGGGGCTGGACCGGCGCCTGGCGAGCGGTACGGGCGAACAGAGCATCGCCTGGATGAGCAATGCCACCACGCTGCAACAGATGCCGCTAGGGCTGATCAGCGTGGCGATTTCACTGGCCGCGCTGCCGCGCCTGAGCCAGTTCTTCGCACTGGGCCAACAGGACGCCTTTCGCACCACCCTGGCGGATGGCCTGCGCCTGGTGCTGCTGCTGATCGTGCCCGCGGCGGTGGGACTGTGGCTATTGGGCGAGCCGCTGGTGCGTTTGCTCTTCCAGCATAATCACTTTACGCCGCTGGACACCGTGCAGGTGACCGCCGCGCTGAACATCTATGTGGTCGGCATGCTTTTCGCCGCGGTGGATTTCCCGCTTAACTATGCGTTCTATGCGCGGCAGAATACGCTGCTGCCCGCGCTGGTGGGCGTGTTGAGCGTGGGCGTGTATGTGGCGGTGGCGTTCGCGCTGCTGGGGCGCATGGGCTATCTGGGCTTGGTGTGGGCGGATACGGCCAAGCAGGCGAGCCATGCGCTGGTGATGTTCGGCCTGTTGCAGTGGAAGGCCGGGGGGCTGCACGGTCGCCTGCGCGGCGTCCTGTTGCCCCTGGGCGCGGCGGCGCCAGCCATGGCCGCAACCCTCGCCGCCGTGCAGTGGGGGCTGGGGGGGGGGGTGGCCCCCGGGCGGGGGGCGGACTTGGCGCTGCTCGCCGCGGGCGGCGGCGCGGGCGCGGCGGTCTATGCTGCGCTGCTGTGGCGCATGGGCTGGCCCGAAGTTCGCCGGATACTGGGGGCTGTGCGCCGGCGCGGAGGGTAGCGGTCAGTCGTCGCGGGCGCGCAACGCGTACGCTTGCCCCGATAGTTTGATGCGCGCCGGGGGGAACGGTATAATGGCGGGTATTCTATGCAGTGCAAGCCGGAAGCAGTTTAGGCAGTAGCGGAGAAATTACCCAGGATGGCTACCAACAG
>JBBSBO010000382.1:0-3908 GCA_038251215.1 Caldilineales bacterium | reverse complement strand
GGCTGGCAGGCGGCCATCGCCACTTCAAGATCAAGGTGGGGCGCGGCGCTCGCCACATGCCCACGGACGCGGGCATGCGCCGCGATATCGCCGTGATCCGCGCCGTGCGCGCCGCCGCGGGCGAAGGCGCGGTGATCATGATCGACGCCAACAACGGCTATACCCTCAACCTCGCCAAGCAGGTGCTGGCCGAGACGGCGGATTGCCGCCTCCACTGGCTGGAAGAAGCCTTCCACGAGGACCGCGTGCTCTACGAGGACTTGCAGAGCTGGCTGCGCGCCGAGGGGCTGCCCGTGTTGATCGCCGACGGCGAAGGCGAGGCGTCGCCCAGCCTGTTGGCCTGGGCGCAGGCGGGAGTGGTCAACGTCGTGCAGTACGACATCCTCTCCTATGGCTTCAGCGACTGGCTGGCCCTGGGCGCCAAGCTGGACGACTGGGGCGTGCAGTCCGCGCCGCACCACTATGGCCGCCACATCGGCAACTACGCGGCCTGTCATTTGGCAGGCGCCATCGCGCGCATGGCGTATGTGGAATGGGACGATACCGTCACGCCTGGGCTGGCGGCGGACGGCTACGCCATCCGCGACGGCGAAGTAATTGTGCCGCAGACTCCGGGCTTCGGGTTGGCACTGGACGAAGAGATCTTTACGCAGGCCGTGGCGGCGCGCGGGATGGTTCACAGGCTGTAAGGCGCGCCCCCTCTCATCCAACATGAAACTGCGCCATCAGATCGGCGAAACAGATCGGTAAAAGGAGCGGACGATGATCGTCACCACCTTGATCGAGAACACGTGCGTCACGCAGCGCGACGACTTGGCGGCGGAGCATGGGTTGTCGCTGCACATCCGGGCCAACGGCGCCGAGATTCTCTTCGACACCGGCGCCGGCGGGGCCTTCGCCGACAATGCCGCCAGGCTGGACGTGCAGTTGGACACGGTACAGGCCGCGGTGATCTCGCACCATCACTATGATCACGGCGGCGGGCTGGCGCGCTTCTTCCAGGCTAACGCGCAGGCGCCGGTCTATATGCGGCCCGCGCCGCAGGGCGATCCGCAGCTGCGGGCGCTGCTCTTTATGCGCCGCTACATTGGGCTGGACCGTGCGCTCCTGGCGGAACACGCCGCGCGCATCGTGCCGGTGGAAGGCTTCACCCAGATCTTGCCCAGCGTCTATCTCTTCACGGCCATGCGCGACGCCTATCCCAAGCCCAAGGGCAACCGCTACCTCTACCTCAATGAAGGCGGGCGTCCGCGCCACGATGACTTTCGCCACGAGCTGATCCTGGCAATCGAGGAGCGGGGCGAACTGGTGATCTTCACCGGCTGCGCGCACAACGGCGTGCTCAACATGATCGACACGGTGGTCAGCCGTTTCGAGGGCATGCCCATCAAGGCGGTGATCGGCGGCTTTCATCTGATCGGCCTGAAACCATTCAGCCAGATGGCGGGCAGCCGCGCCGACGTGACGGCGCTGGCGCGCAAGACGCTGGAGTTTCCGGTGCGGGTTGCCTACACCGGCCATTGCACGGGCGAGAAGGGCTATGCGGTACTCAAAGAGGTGATGGGCGACCGCCTGCAGCCGATCCGCACCGGCACGGTGCTGGAGTTGTGAGGGAGATTTACGGGAAGCTGATGTCTATGCCGAACGAGAAAGAGCAGCCTGAATACACGGATAATGCTGAGATCGGTGAACTGGAAGTCATTCCCGATTTCTTGCCGCGTCCAGAGGAACTTGTGTTTCAGCCGAAGCGCGTGAAGACAGAGGAGACGAGCTTGCTGCAAGGAGAACGGGTGCGGCTGCGCGCCAGGGAACGCGAGGACCTGGCGCGCTTGTGCGAATTTAACAACGACATGGCGGTCGAACTGGCGGGCGGCGGCGACCCGCCTATGCCGCAGTCGTACAGCCGGCTGCTGGCAGAGTTTGATGAAGAAGTTGCCAAAGGCGGGCGCGACGGCACGAGTTATGTGATCGAGGCCGACGGCAAGGTCATCGGCCAATGCGCCCTCTTCAACGTGGACGAAATCGCCCGCACCGCCGAGCTGGGCATCACCATCGGCGATGCGGCCTATTGGGGCCGCGGCTATGGCCGCGAGAGCGTGCGCCTGCTCCTGCGCGTCGCCTTCCGCTATCGCCATGTTCACAAGGTATGGCTGTATGTCCACGCCGGCAACGAGCGGGCGCGCCGCGCCTATGCCGCCTGCGGCTTTGTGGAGGAAGGCCGGCTGCGCGCCCACGTGTGGAGCGACGGGCGCTACGACGATCTGCTGGTGATGGGCATCTTGGCCGAAGAGTGGCAGGGGTAGGCGCTAGGCCCCAGGCACGCGTTCACGCGCAAGCGTTTCGTTGTGCGCGAAGAATAACTCGCTGGCGTGCTGCAAGACCAGGACCGCAGCGCCGATGGCGCCGGCATCCGGCCCCAGCGTGCTGGTGACGATGGTCGCGGCGGAGAGGGGATAGGCCATGGCGCGGCGTTGCAGTTCGTCGCGCAGCGGCGCGAGCAGGACGTCGCCGTTCTGACCGACGGGACCGCCCAGCACAATCAGAGCGGGATTGAAGAGGTTGATCAGGTTGGCAACGGCAATGCCCAGGTAGGTCGCCGTTTCGACCACGACTTGCCGGGCCACTTCGTCGCCTTCTTCAGCCGCGCGAAAGACGGTCTCGGCCGTAATGCGCTCGGGGTGTCCATCCGCCAGAGCCAGCAACAGGCTGTCGGGGCCGCGGCGCAGATGCACGCGCGCCCGGTTGGCAATCGCCGGGCCGGAGGCGAGCGCTTGCAGACAGCCGCGATTGCCGCAGGCGCATAGCGGACCGTCCGGCACGACGGTGACATGCCCCAGTTCGCCCGCGCTGGAGTTCGTCCCCAGATAGAGTTGGCCCTGGATCACCACACCCACGGCAATGCCAGTGCCGATGGAAATGTAGAGCAGGTTCTGCACATTCTTCTCGCTCCCACACCATAGCTCCGCCAGCGCGCCGACCCGCGAACGATTGGCCACGTACACGCCCATACCCAGCGCCTCTTCGGCCATGGCGCGGATGGGGACATCCACCCAACCGACGTCGACCGCGGTCTTGACCACACCCGCCGCCATATCCACCAGGCCGGGCGTGCCCAGACCGATGGCGGGCAGCAGGCGCGTACGGTCAATGCCCTCGGTGATCTGCGTGACACCCTCCTGCAGGGCGGCGATGACGGCGGCGGGCGCGAGGTCGCTGAGCGGCATCTCGAGATGGCGCACGACCGTGGCGTCGAGATCGGTGAGGACGATGCCCCAGCGATGGTCGCGCAGCCGTGCGCCCAGGGCGAGCGCCGCGTGCGGGTTGAACTCGATCAGCACAGGCGGGCGCCCGCCGCCGGAATCGCCTAGGCCACGCTCTTGCACCAGGCCGGCTTGCAGCAGCTCGTCGATGAGAATGGCGATGGTAGCGCGGCTAAGGCCGGTGCGCTTGGCCAGCTGCGGGCGCGAGATGACGCGCTCCTCCAGCAGGATGTCGAAGGCGCGTGCGCGGTTGATCTCCTTGAGCAGTTCGGGCTGTCCGATCAAAGCCTTCACGTGGGCGCCTCAGTTTCGTGTGATGCAACGTAGATCGCGCCGGCATCGAACGCACTGGGCGCGAGTGCGCTTGGTGCGACCGCGCCGGCACAGACCTTGATTGTACTGCCCGGCGGGCGGCTGGGCGAATTTTACTTAGCCGAATGAAGAGAGGAAGCGCGCGCCACATTCCCTCATCCTTCCCTCTATTGTAGTCCTTCCCCCGCACTTCGTCAACCATATGGACAAAGCTCGTCTACTGCCAGGTGATTTTGAGAGGGGATAGGCCAAAGTAGTCGTGCTTAGGCTATCTATAGGGCGGCAAGGCTCATGCTCTACGCGTCCCAGCGTATTGCTGCCGATACTTTTGTTAAT
>JBBSBO010000381.1:0-3912 GCA_038251215.1 Caldilineales bacterium | reverse complement strand
GACCGATTCACTGGAGTTGAGAACAGGAGGTCGTGATGGACGGAACTCAGGTGAGGAGAAATCAAAGTACGACACAGGACGGGGCCACGCTGGGCGAGCTATTCTCTCAGTTGTCGCAGGATACAAGCACCCTGGTGCGCGAAGAATTGGCGCTTGCCAAGGCGGAGATGACGCAGAAGGCGAGCAAGGCCGGCAAGAACGTGGCCTATGTCGCCGTGGGCGCGCTGATCGGCTATGCCGGTTTTCTGGTGTTGCTGGGCGCGGTGACGCTGCTCCTGGCATATGTGATGCCGCTGTGGTTGGCGGCGCTGATTGTGGGCGTAATTGTGATCGCCGTAGGCGCCGTGATGGCTATGACAAGTTTGGGAAAGCTGAAAGAAATGCAGCCGGCTCCTAAACAGACGATAGAGAGTTTGAAGGAGGACAAAGAATGGCTGAAAGACCAGATCAGTTGAGTTGGGATCCTGATCAGAACACGAATCCTCAGAACACGAACCCAAGCGCCAATCCGGTTCTGCGCGGTCTTGCCGGCGAGGACGACCCGGCTGTGATCCGTGCCCGAATTGAGCGCACACGCATGAACATGAGCGAGACAGTCGACGAGATCCAGGATCGGCTGGCGCCTGAACGGCTGCGCTATGAAGCGCAAGAAGCAATACGCGACGCAACGATTGGAAAGGTCGAAGAAATGGCAGACAAAGTGAACCGCAAAGCGCGCAGTTGGCGCGCCGGCATTGTTGATACGATCAAAGACAACCCCGTGCCCGCGGCCCTGGTGGGCCTAGGGCTGGGTTGGCTGCTGATGTCCGGCTCGGACGAGCCTGACTATCCGCAGGAAGAGTACCAGCAGCGCAACTACTACGAGCGAAATCCGTATCAGAACCGCTACCAGGACCCCTACGCCGCCAGCCGCAACTCGCAATATCCCTATCAGCCCTATCGCGACCCTCGGGACTATCGGGGCTATGAGCCGGGCGGTCAGGGGCCGGTTGACCAGGCGAGGGACAAAGCCGCCGACGCCGCGAGCATGGCTCGCGCCAAAGTGAACGAAGCCGGCGAAGTGGTGCAGGACAAGGCCCAGGAAGTCATGGGCGAGGTCCAGCATACGGCGCAGGAAGTGGCCGGCCAAGTGCAGCATCAAGCCGAGCAGGTCGGCTATCAGGCGCAGTATCAGGCGCGGCGAGCGCAGCGCGGCTATGAGCGCACCATGCGCGAGAACCCGTTGTCGCTGGGCGCGGTAGCATTGGCTGTGGGCGCGGCCGTCGGCCTAGCGATCCCGCACACGCGCCAGGAAGATGCCTGGCTGGGCGAGACGCGCGACCAGTTGATCCACGAGGCGCAGAACAAAGCCGGCGAGGTGGTGGACAAGGTGCAGCATGTGGCGAGCGAAGCGCAGGACGCCGCGAAGGAAGCCGCCAAGTCCGAAATGAAGAATGGACGGACGGACGGCAGTTCCGGCGCTACGGCCTACGACGCCCATCAGGAGAGATTCCGCAACCACTATCGCACCGCCTATGCGTCCGGCGGCAAGGCGTACAGCCACTACGAGCCGGCCTACCGCTGGGGCTGCGACCTGGCGCAGGATGCTCAGTATCGCAACCGCAATTGGAGCGAGGCGGAGCCGCAGTTGCGCAACCGTTGGGGCGAACGCAACCAAGGTTCCTGGGAGGATTTCAAGGACGCCGTGCAAGAGGGTTGGGACCAGGTACGCGCGGCGGTCTAGACGCCTAGATCTACAAGCCGAGCAGTTTTCTAGCCATGCGCCACGCCTCGCGGAGACCCGCGAGGCGTGGTTTTGTTGCAGCCCGGCGACCTGATACACTCACAGGCATGCGTTCCCCGTCTTCGCGCCTGCGAGAGTACGCCCGGCAGATCGAGGCCGCTCTGGACCGGCGCAGATTGAAACGCCGCGTCTGTTGCACGGCATCGCCGCCGCGGCGTGGGCGCTGGTGGGCGATGCCGTTCGTTGCGGCTGTGCGTTGCGCGTGGGCCTGGAGGATATGCTCACGCTGCCCGACGGCGCGCCGGCGGCGGATAACGCGGCGTTGGTGCGCGCGGCGAGAGATAGTATGGCAGACGGCCTGCGCCAATATACCAGATACCAGCGAAGAGATCGACGAGTTTCTGCGCGCCGATGAACTGGAGGGCGAGTCTCTGAAAATCGCCAAGCGCATCCTGGCAAGCTTTCAGGCTTCTTCTGACGAGTGAGATGCAGCCAGTGTCAATTAGGCAAGATAGAACGCAGATGACACGGATCCGACGGATTCACACGGATAAAGTCTGTGGCAATCCTTATAGATCAGCGGCATCCGTGTTCTATTTGAAAATTCCTGAGTGAGATGCGCCCGGATTGACTTCGCGTGCGCCATGCGGTACATTCACGCTATCCACCCCCAATGTGTGAGCCACAGCGGAGTGATTCGTTCACCTGACTTCGTTGCTTTGTTTTACACGCCTGACGCATTACGCCTGACGCATTACGCCTGACGCATTATCCTACCCACAGCCTACCAAGGAGAAGAAACGATGGAACAGCGGCGCATGGGCGATTCCGATCTGGTTTGCTCGGCCCTGGGATTCGGCACCTGGGAGATGAGCACGACGATGTATGGTCACATCGATGTGCAGGAAGCCACGCGCGCGGTGCAGGGCGCCATCGACGCGGGCATCACGCTCTTCGATACGGCCGAGAACTATGGCCCGTATCACTCGGAGGAGATCCTGGGCAAGGCGCTGGGGGCGCGGCGCAAGGAGATCACGCTCGTCACCAAGGTGGGCTTTACCTTTGACGAGAACAACAAGATCACCGGGCGCAATTCGGCGCCAAGCTATATCGTGCCGCGCGTGGACGGCTGTTTGCGCCGCCTCGACACCGATGTCATCGACCTGCTGTTGATCCATTGGCCCGACCACAAGACGCCCATCGCCGACGTGATTGCCGCGCTGGAGGAAGTGAAGCGCAGCGGCAAGATACGCGCCTATGGCGTGTCCAACTATAACGTGGCGATGATGGAGGAATGCGAGCAAGCCGGGCATCTAACCGCCAACCAGGTGGGCTACAACCTGTTTGACCGGCGCACGGAGGCGGAGGTGCTGCCCTATTGCCAGGCGCATACTATCGGCTTTATGGCCTATGGCACGCTTGGCTTTGGCCTGTTGAGCGGCGCCTTCACGCCGGAGACGACCTTTGTCGAGTGGGATTGGCGGCACGGCGGCAAAGCGTTTGGCCTGCCCTTGTTTGAACATGACGATTTTGTGAAGGAGCTGCGCGTCACGGCGCGCTTGCAGGAGATGGCGCAGGGCTACGGCTACACCGTGGCGCAACTGGCGATTGCCTGGGTGCTGGGCAACCCGGCTGTTTCGGTCGCCCTGGTGGGCATGCGCAACCCGCGCGAGCTGCAAGAGAACGTGGCCGCGGTGGACTGGCGTCTGTCGCCCGCCGACCGGGCGCAGATCGACCGCATCTTCCAAGAGGAAGGCGTGCCCACCTATGTGGATGCGCTCCAGGCCGTGTAGCCAAGGAGGAACAGGAAAGCGCCGCGGCGCGCCCGGTATG
Organism: Caldilineales bacterium; assembly: GCA_038251215.1. Taxonomy (GTDB): domain Bacteria; phylum Chloroflexota; class Anaerolineae; order Caldilineales; family Caldilineaceae; genus JASGTU01. The sequence goes on along the minus strand of JBBSBO010000381.1, from coordinate 356 downwards.
GTGCGCGCAAGCTGCGCGCTGCGCGGGCGGGCCGTGCGACGTCTTGTTGTATAGCGCTATCGTGTATGGCGCGGCCCTGTCCAGTACTGTCCTGTCTAGAGGCGGGGAATCGCCCTCGACGCGGCGGTTGCCCAGTTATCTCATTGCCCAAATATCTGGTCCGCCCGCCTAGCCGGCGCTCAAGGAGCGGATGGTATGCCCATCATCGAATGCAAACTTGAGCGATCGGCCTCCTTTGCCGAAGCGGCGAATCGCTTCCAGGACCGGGTGGGCGAGTGGATCGACGCGTGCATGGCGGCCTTTGCCGAGGGCGCGCCCTCGGACGCGCCCGATCAGTTTAGCTGCATGGCAGCATG
>JBBSBO010000380.1:0-3915 GCA_038251215.1 Caldilineales bacterium | reverse complement strand
GGCAACCAACCCCAACCTCGAAGGGGAAGCGACCGCCATGTACATCTCGCGCCTGATCAAGCCGCTGGGCATGCGCGTCACGCGCCTGGCGCGTGGCCTGCCCATGGGCGGCGACCTGGAATACGCCGACGAAGTGACGCTAGGCCGCGCCCTCACCGGGCGCAGCGAAATGTAACATCCCTCTTCCCCCACCTGCCGCCGCTTGTCCGCAGGCGCAGTCCTGCCGGCAACCGGCTAGCGCGGAGAGTTCTTGCTATGGGTTTGGTCGATTCATCCGGTTTTGACGCCTTGCAACTTGACGCCCTTAAAACAGCGTGGCAGCGCGAGCGCCTGGCTCCACTGACCGCACGCTTTCCCGAACGGCGCCCGCGCTTCACCACCAGCAGCGACGCCATCGAAGTCGCCCCGCTCTATACGCCTGCGGACCAGGCCGGAGACGGCCCAGAGTCTGCCCCGGAGTCCGTCGAGGAGCGCTACATGCGCAGCCTCGGCTTCCCCGGCGACTACCCGCTGACGCGCGGCGTGCAGCCCAACATGTACCGCGGGCGGCTGTGGACTATGCGCCAATACGCCGGCTTCGGCACCGCCGCCGAGAGCAACGCGCGCTACAAATACCTGATCGCCCAGGGGCAGACGGGCCTCTCCGTCGCGTTTGACCTGCCCACGCAGATCGGCTATGACGCCGACCACGACTTCGCCGAGGGCGAGGTGGGCAAGGTGGGCGTGTCGATCAGCAGCCTGCAAGACATGGAGACGCTGCTCGACGGCATCGCCCTGGACAAGGTGAGCATCAGCATGACCATCAACGCGCCGGCGGCGGTGTTGCTGGCGATGGTAGCGGCGGTCGCCAAGAAGCAGGGCGTGCCGGTCAAGGATCTGCGCGGCACTGTGCAGAATGAACTACTCAAGGAGTACATCGCGCGCGGGACGTATATCTACCCGCCCGGCCCCTCGATGCGCCTGATCACGGACATCTTCCGCTACTGCGCCAACGAGATGCCCAAGTGGAACACCATCTCCATCAGCGGCTACCACATCCGCGAGGCGGGCAGCACCGCCGTGCAGGAGGTTGCCTTTACGCTGGCGGACGGCATCGCCTATGTGCAGCAGGCAATCGACGCCGGGCTGGACGTGGACCGCTTCGCCGGACAGCTCAGCTTCTTCTTCAACGCGCACAACAACTTCCTGGAGGAAGTCGCCAAGTTCCGCGCCGCGCGGCGCATGTGGGCGCGCATTATGCGCGAACGCTTTGCTGCGCAGAAGCCGGACAGCTGGCGCATGCGCTTCCACACGCAGACGGGCGGCAGCACGCTCGCCGCGCAGCAGCCGGACGTCAACATCGTGCGCGTCACGCTGCAAGCCTTGGCCGCGGTGCTGGGCGGCACGCAGAGCCTGCACACCAACGGCCGCGACGAGGCGTTGGCCCTGCCCACCGAACACGCCGTCGAGATCGCGCTGCGCACGCAGCAGGTGATCGGCTTCGAGAGCGGCGTGGCGGACACGGTCGACCCGCTGGGCGGTTCCTACTACATCGAGTGGCTGACCGACGAGATCGAGCGCCAGGCCAACGCCTACATCGAGCGCATCGACAAGCTGGGCGGCGCTTTGGCCGCGGTCGAGCAAGGCTACATCCAGCGCGAGATCCAGGACGCGGCCTATCGCACGCAGCGCGCCATCGAAAAGGGCGAGCAGGTCGTGGTCGGCGTCAACCGCTTCCAGACGGACGAGGTCTTTACGGGCGAACTACTGCGCGTGGACGAAAGCGTGCGTGTCGAGCAGTCGGCGCGTCTGCACGAACTGCGCGCGAGTCGCGACGATGCACGCGTGCAAAACGCCTTGTCTGCCATCGAAGCCGCCGCACGCCAACCCGAGGCCGCGCTGATGCCGCTGATCGTGGAGGCGGTGGAAGCCTACGCCACCCTGGGCGAAATCTGCGACGCCATGCGCCGCGTCTTCGGCGAATACGCGCCGGAAAGCTGGGTATAGCATGAGCATATTCAAGCGACTGGACCATGTCGGCATTGTCGTACACAGCATCGACGAGAGCCTGACGACCTATTGCAACGAGCTGGGCATGACGTTGCTCGAGCGGCGCGCCGCGCCGGAGCAGCTGGTGGAGGCGGCCTTCCTCGACGGCGGCAACAGCGCCATCGAACTGATCGCGCCCACCGACGAGACGAGCGGCACGGCACGCTTCCTGCAAAACCGCGGCGAAGGCGTGCATCACGTTTGCTACGAGGTGGACGACATCGCGGCCGCGCTGGCGGAGCTTACTGCACAGGGCGTGCGCCTGGTGGACGAGACGCCGCGCCAGGGCCTGCACGGGTTGGTCGCCTTCGTGCACCCCAAAGCGACGCACGGCATGATGATCGAGCTGCTGCAGAAGTCGACGCACGGATAGTTGATATCTTCGAGGAAGCTGCCCGCTTTCCCGAAGTGCTGGAGTTTAGGAGATAGCATGTCCGAAGGATTGACACCGGAACTCTGCCGCGAATACCTGAAAGCGGTGATCGACCCGGAGATCTTCCAGAATATCGTGGACCTGGGCTTGGTCTACGCCATTGAGGTGGACGATGACAACCGCGTCACCGTTAACATGACCCTGACCACGCCGCACTGCCCGCTCGGCCCGCAGATCATCGACAACGTCGAGCAGACCTTGCTGGCGCGCGGGGCCGGCGCCGTCACGGTCAATATCGTGTGGGAGCCGATGTGGACGCCCGACGCCATGACCGACGACCTCAAACGGCAGATGGGCATCCTGGACGGCAGGCCGGACTACGAGGCGGAAGAGCCGGCGCTGGCGATCGACCCGCCGCCGCCCGCCCCGCCCAAGCAGAAGGGTTTTTGGAGCCGTCTCTTTGGCGGCTAGAGCGGCGAGCTTTTCGCACCGAGGTTTCGCCACCGAAGTTTCGCACTGAGTCGAAGCGCATGACTGAACGCACCTTCGAGTTTCGCCCGCCCCAGTGGCGCGCACCTGCCCAACTTAACTACCGCACGGCCGCGCTGGTGATCGGCAGCCTGCTGTGGGCGCTGCTCTATGCCTGGCTGGGGCTGCGCCTGTTGCAGCAAGGCGCGCCGCGCCTGGGCCACCTCGACCTGGCGCTGGTGCTGGCGTGCGTGGCGGGCGGCGTGTGGATCGTCGTGAGCTGGCAACGGCTGAGCGCGGCCTGGCTGCGCCGCTTGCGCCCGTCGAAATGGCCGGCGCTTTCGCGCGAGGCGCTCTACCGACTCACGCCCAGCCAGTTCGAGGAGTACGTGGCGCAGCGCCTCTTCGCACGCCAGGGCTATGCCGTGGAGAACACGCCCGACGTGGCGGACGGCGGCGTGGACATCTTTGTGACGGACAGCCGCGGGCGTCGCGCCGTGGTGCAGTGCAAACGCTATCACGGCACCGTGGGCGAGGCCGTCGTGCGCGACCTCTACGGCACGATGCTGCATAATGGCGCCGCCATGGGCTATTTGATCACCGCCGGCGCCATCAGCGAAGCCGCACGCCAATGGGCCGTGGGCAAGTCGATCTTCCTGATCGACGGCCGCGAACTGGAACAGCTTGCCAAAGCGGAGCCGGCTTCCGCCTCCGCCGCGTTATCCGCTTCCCCGCCGGCCTCAACGCCGGACTAACCCACACCCACCCACACGGAGATCACGACGCCATGCCAACCGCAACCAAGTTGTTTGCCCACTCCGGCGCTAAGGCAGTGGCGCCGGACAACACGCTGCCCGCCTTCCAGGCCGCGCTGGACCAGCACGCCGACGGTATCGAACTGGACACGCAGTGCAGCCGCGACGGCGTGTTGGTCGTGCTGCACGACTACTCGGTGGACGCGCTGACTGACGGTCATGGCGCCGTCGACCAGCTGACGGCGGCGGAGTTGCAGCGCCTGGACGCCGGCAGCCACTTCGGCCCGGCCT
>JBBSBO010000379.1:0-3932 GCA_038251215.1 Caldilineales bacterium | reverse complement strand
GTACGCCGGCTGGAGGCTGCGCTCCCCCCGAAGCCCTCTACCGATGCGCATGAGCGAACCGTGCCCGAGCATGCAGAAGGGGAGGCCGAACATGTTGCCTAGCTTCGTATGGGCGTGGCTCGGCGGGCATTGAACGTGATGCGCGTCCTCTATTTTGGAACCTATCGCGCTGAGTATTCGCGCAACCGCATTCTCCTCGCGGGGCTGCGGCGTAACGGCGTGGAGGTGATCGAATGCCACGAACCGTTGTGGCATGGCATCGAAGACCGGGTGCAGACCGTCCGCGGCGGCTGGTTGCACCCGTCCTTCTGGCTGCGCGTTCTGCGCGTCTATGTTCGCCTGCTGCGCAAGTACTGGCGTCTGCGCAACGACTACGACGTGATGCTCGTCGGCTACCCCGGCCAAGCCGATGTATTTGCGGCCCGGCTCCTGACTTGGCTACAGGGCAAGCCTCTGGTCTGGGACGTCTTCATGTCGATCTATCTCATCGCTCTGGAGCGCGGCTTGGCGCAACAGAGCCGCATCGCCGTGGACTTGCTGCGCCGCGTGGAACGCCTCGCCTGTCGTCTCCCCGATCTGCTGGTGATCGATACGGATGCCTATGCGCGCTGGTTTGAACAGACCCACGCAGTGGCGCGAGCGCGCTTTTGCCTAATTCCCACGGGGACCGACGACACGCAGTTTTTCCCCCGGGCGATGCCGGCCGCCACGGATCGCGACAGCGCTGTCTTTCGTGTACTCTATTACGGCACATTTATTCCCAACCACGGCGTCAACTACATCATCGAAGCCGCCGCCCTGCTAGCCGATGACCCGTCGATCCGCTTCGAGATGATCGGCGATGGACCGGAGCGGGCCGCGGCTATGCATAGCGCAGAAAGTCACGGCTCCAGCGCCGTCACGTTTCTCGACTGGCTAGATCAGGCCGCGCTGGTCGAGCATATCGCCCAGGCGGATCTTTGCCTGGGCGCGTTTGGCATCACGCCGCAATCGCTCATGACCGTACAGAACAAAATCTACGAATGTCTTGCCATGGCGCGGCCCGTGCTCACCGGCAGCAGTCCCGCCGTGCGCCAGGCGCTGCTTCACGGCGAACACATCTTCCTGTGCGAGCGCGCCAATGGCCGCGCCCTGTCGGACGCCATCCGCTTTCTGCGCCTGTCCCCCGACCTGCGGGCGCGCCTGGGCCGTAACGGCTACGAGATTGTGCAGGCTGAATTCACCGCGGCCAAGCTGGGCGCAAGCCTGGTTGCCTACCTGTCTGCGCTGTGCGCCCAGGCTGCCGGCCCCCTCGAAGGCGGCCCGGTCGCGTATGATTAGCGTGATCATTCCCAACCTCAACTCGCCTATGATCGACCGCACCCTGGCCGCGCTGGCCGCGCAGGATTGTGACTTAGCGCAAGTCGAAATCCTGGTTGTGGGCCGAGATGAGCCGGGGCTGGTGCATGACGACGCGCGGGTGCGGTTTATTGATACGGGGCACTCGCGCAGCGCCGCGGCGAATCGTAATCTCGGCATCGCCGCCGCGCGTGGCGAGATCATTTGCTTTACGGACGCGGACTGCCTGCCCGCCCCCGACTGGCTCACGCGCCTGAGCGCGGCCCTCAACTCCGGCTCCGCGCAGGCAGTGGGCGGAGGCATCCTGTTTGATACAAGCAATTACTGGTTCTTGTGGGACCACATCAGCTGGTTCTACCAATTCTTGGCCGCCGCGCCGCCCGGCGAGCGCCCGCATCTTCCCAGCCTCAACCTGGGCGTGCGCCGCGAGGTCATCGCGGCGGCGGGCCTGTTCGATGAGCGCTATGACGGGGCCGCGGGGGAAGACACGGAATGGACTGAACGCATACGTGCCGCCGGCTATATCAATCTCTTCGAGCCGCGCGCCCTTGTCACACACGCGCCTGCCCGCGGCAGCTTGCGGCAGATGTGGCGGCACGCCTACGCCTATGGGCGCCGTTCTCCTAAGCTATACGCAACGCGTGCGGCGTACCACGAGGATGTATATCGCTTCCTGCCCAGGCAACGATGGCTCTTGTTGCTGCTGACGCCGCTGTTGGCCGGCCTGGCGACCGCGCGCATTCTGGCGGCCTATTGGAACCATCCCAAAGCCTGGCTGGCAGCCCCCGGCGTGTGGCTAAGCAAGGTTGCCTGGTGTATCGGCGCGGCCCGTGCGCTGCATGAAGGTCGCACCCGCCAGACGCGTGATGCGACATTGCCTTGAGACAGCCAACCTGAGTATGAACCAACGCACCCTGCTGCAACCTCCCTCTATTCATGTCGTTGTCCTCAACTGGAACCGCCGCGACGATACGCTGGCTTGTCTTGCTTCGTTGCAGCAGGCCGCCACCCCGCGTCTCTCGCTCATCCTAGTGGACCAGGGGTCCGCTGACGGCTCAGTCGAGGCGGTCGCCGACCGTTTTCCCGCGGTGGAGATCGTGCAGACAGGCGCCAACCTCGGTTTCAGCGGCGGCATCAATATGGGCATCCGCCACGCCCTGGCCGCGGGCGCGCAGCAGGTGTTGCTGTTGAACAATGATACGATTGTTCACCCCCGCATGGTCGAACGGCTCGCCGAGCGCTGTGCTGCGGACGTGGGCATCGTCAGCCCGGCGGTCTTCCATATGGACCCGCCCCATCGCATCTGGTCCACCGGCGGCGGCATTGACCCCGTGCTGCTGGAGATCACGGGCAACCATGGCCGCGGCGAGGGCTTGCCGCCCGGCCCCATAGCGCGTGAGTTCGTTACCGGCTGCGCCATGCTGATCTCGCGCCGCGTCTTCGAGGAGGTTGGGTTGTTTGACGAGCGTTTCTTCATGTACTACGAAGACATGGACTTCTGCCTGCGTGTATGCGCCGCGGGTTACCGCATTCTACTCGTGCCCGACGCTCTGTTGTGGCATCGAGTGTCGCAGAGCAGCGGCGGGGCCAATAGCCCCGGCGAACGCTATCACATGGCGCGCAGCAGCGGCCTATATTTTCGCAAACACATGGGCGGCGCGCGCATTCCGCTGATCGTGGCCTATCGCGGCCTCAGCGCGCTGCGTTGGAGCGGGCGGCTGGCCGCGGCGCGCCAGTGGCCCAGCCTCGTCGCCTACTGGCGCGGCCTGCTCGCCGGTTGGTTGCCGGCCCGCGCGGCCCGCCGCGGCTAAGGCATAACGCCAGGTGCGCCGAAGGCGGCTTTCCCGCGCTTCTATGATAGGATGCCCGCAGGGAGATGGATCAGAATGCAGCAGACTTTCGCGCCGCAGAGCTTAACGCCGGGCACGGCTACTGAAACCGCAACCACCGAAGCAGTCGTATGCGCCCACTGCGGCTCGGACTCCGGCGTTGCGCTGTTTGATCTGCACGACTATCTCTATCACATTGAGGGCATATTTACGGCGCGGCGCTGCGCGCAGTGCGGCCTCATCTACCTCAGCCCGCGGCCCACGCGTGAAGCCATCACGCGCTACTACCCCGCCTCCTATTCGCCCTATCGCCCCGCCATCCAAGATGAGCGCAACGCCTTACTGCGCTGGATGCGCCGCCGCAAGATCATCAAGCGCCGGCAGGCCGTGGAGCGCCGCACCCCGCGGACGCCAGGCGACCTGCTCGATGCCGGCTGTTCGACCGGCATCTTCATGGACGAAATGCGTGCAGAGGGTTGGCGGACCACCGGCATCGAAATCAACGCAGACACCGCAGAGTATGCACGCCGCCGCTTCGGCCTCGAGGTCATCGAGGGGGATTTGCTGGAAGTGGACCTGGCCCCCAACTCCTTCGACGCAGTGACCATGTTCGATGTGCTGGAGCACACCTTCGACCCTGTCGCAACGCTGGCGCAAGTGTGGCGTACGCTGCGCCCGGGCGGCGTGGTCGCGCTGACCTTCCCCAACTGGGAGAGCCTCGACCGCCGTCTCTTCGGACGGCATTGGATCGGTTATGATGCGCCG
>JBBSBO010000378.1:0-3935 GCA_038251215.1 Caldilineales bacterium | reverse complement strand
TCGGCTCGGCGGCGGGGAGGCGCGAGCCAAGAGCGTTGCGCAAGCTGTAGTGCAGCTCGTCCGGCGCGGCGGCGATGGTCTGATTCTGGGACTTGAACTGCTCGTCGGTGAAGATGTCCAGCCAGTAGTTGACCCCGCCTTCGAGGATGTAGGCGTTGGGCACGCTCTCGGCGGAAAGAACCTTCCAGGCTTCGGTGGCGGCATCCTCGCCGTTGCTCATCACGATGAAGACGGTATTGGCGGGCTTCTGGTGCAGCTCGGGGATGATGGCCTCGAGGCCGTCGAGCGACACATGCCGCGCGTCCAATAGATGGAAGAGGTTGAAGTCCGTCTCTGAACGCACATCAAGCATGACCACCTGAAGCTGCGGGTCATGGACCAGGCTGAGCAACTCGGCGGGCTGGATTTGCACGGCGCGGTCGTCGAGAAGCTGTTGCTTCTCCGCGGCGACCTTTTCCCAGCGGTCGGCGGTGGTCGGCTGGCCGATGATCAGGACGGCGAGGGCGACAGCCAGGGCGGAGCCGGCCGCGGTATAGCGCCAGCGCGGGGCGGTCTTGGGATTCATGCCGCCGAAGATGCGTTCGAGTTGCTCGCCGCCCCAGAACATGAAGAGGGCCATGAGCGTGACGCCGACCACCACGACGCCGGTGCTGACGCCGAAGAACTCGGGCAGGATGAGGCGGCCCATGTTCGATGAGTTGAAGAAGTCCGTGAAGTATTGCACGGTCTCGCCAAACATAAAGATGCCGAACGCCGCGCCGAGAACGAAGAAGATGCCGTCGATCTTGAGCGTGGCGGCGGCGACGAGCGAGGTGCCCGGGCAGAAGCCGCCGATGATGAAGCCGGCACCCATGATGAGGCCGCCGACGATGCCCGGCCACAGATAGGTGGGCGGCACCCAGACCAGGTTGAAGTCGAGCCAGCCCAGGGCGGTGGTGAGGAAGATCAGGAGCATGGCGACGACGATGGCGGTGAACATGACCTTGAGGACGGTCATTTCTTTGAGGTAGAACTGGGCCGCCAGCTTCTTGGAGTTGCCGAAGCCTGACAGTTCCAGCACCGCGCCGAAGCCGAAGCCGATCAACAGGTAAATGGCATTGGCGCCCCAATGCCCGAAGATTTCAGAAATCGCAAATGGCGCCATCGTGATGTCTCCTCCTTATCGCGGTCTATCGCAGACCGGCTCGTCGCGGCCGTTAGTTCCAGAAGCGGCGCAGGAAATAGGCCAGCGCATAGCCGCCGCCAAAGATGGCGAACATAATCGTCCAACTGCCCACGGAGAGCACGGCGCCGCCGGAAAGCGCTTGGCCCGAGGTGCAGCCGCGTGCCAGGCGTGCGCCGTAGCCCATGATGGCGCCGCCCAGGAAAGCCATCACCCAGCGCAGCCGTGGCGAGACCTGCGGGCCGCGGTTGGTTTCGAGCTTGACGCGGTGGTTGAACCAGCCGGAGACGAAGCCGCCCAGCACGGCGCCGATGCTGATAAAGACCACCCAGTTGTCCAGGGCGTTGCTGGCGCCGCCTGCCATGCCGACGAGGTAGGCGGTGCGGTCGATGTGCGCGGGCACAATCAGGTCTTGAAAGTAGACGACGATTCTGTTGATGCCGCCTGACGCGCCCAGCCCGTTGCCCGTGAAGAAGAGGGCGGAGAAGAGCACGATGCCCAGCAAGATGCCGCCCAGGTACGGGTTGATATAGGGCTTGGCTTCCTTGGCCGCGCGTGGGGCCGCCTGGTTCGGAATGGACTCTGAAGAGATGTTGGTGGTCATATGTGCGACTCTGCCTCCCGAATTGAACCGGACTGTGAAGCGCTATGTGAGCCGGAACCATGAACTTCGACCTCATCCCAGCCCATGATCATGGCGCGGATGCCGGCGAGCGGGGTGGGGCCTGTGGTGGTGAGATAGACGTGCAAGACAATAAAGGTGGCGAAGAGCCAGGCGATCAGCGTGTGGAACGGGGCCAACAGCGGCAGACCGCCCACGGCATCCGTGGCGCCGGGGAAGCGCTGCGCGCCCCACATCAACAGGCCGGTGAGAATTTGCAGGGGCAGCAGGATGTTGAGGATGGCGAAGTAGGTCATTTGCTGCAAGGGATTGAGCTTGCGGTCCGGCGTCTTCTCGAAGGGATGCTCGGCATTGCGGAAGATGCCGCTCAGATAGAACTTGGCCTGCTCGATGGCTTGGTCGAAGAAGCCGTAGGGACGCGGCAAGAACTGGCGAATTTCGCCGCTGGCGAGGTGATAGAAGAGCGAGAAGATGGCGTTGACGACCAGAATCGCCGCCAGCACGTTATGTACCAGCACGACATAGCGGAAGCTGAAGGCGCCGAAGAGATCCGGCCTGTGGATGATCAGGCCGGTGAAGATCAGCAGCAGGATGGCGGCGGTTTGCAGCCAGTGCCACAGGCGCTCGTACATGCCGTACATGTAGACGCGCTCCACGGCCTGGGCCTGGCGAGGATGGCGCGCGGCCGCCCAGATGCGCAGGCCGCCGTGCAACGCGATGCCCAGCGTCGTGCCCAGCAAGGCGAGGAGGCCGATCACATCGACCCAAGAAATGCGGTCATGCCCGAGCACGTAGAGGTTGTCGTTGCCGGTGTTGGGCGTGTAGAGCAGGCGGCCCGCGTCGTCCGTTGCCAGCTCGCCGCTGAAGCGCGTGGAGGGGTTGGAAATGAGCGTGGGCGTGACGTCGCCGGGGCCGCCGCTCGCCAGCAGCAGCGGCTGTGTCACGCGCGAGTCGTCGCCGTGGCACACGCTGCATTCGCGGATGGCGGCGCTGCCGCCGGCGACTCCGTGGTGGATGCTGTAGGGCTGCACTTCGCCGGCGATGCGCGGGTTTTCGAGGCCCTGGGCGCTGAGGCGGGCGGCGATGGCGGCTTCCTTCTCCGGCGTGTCGATCTTGAGTTCGGCCTGCGCCAGGCTGCCGTCTCCGTCGGCGTCGAAGGCGGCGAGCGCCTCCGCCGCATAGGCGTCACCGTCCAGCCAGGCGGCTTGCAGGTTGCGATAGGGCACGGGCCGCGCCGGCTCGCCGTAAATCCAGTACCATGAGGTGACCAGGTTGTAGGGGAAGAGCTTGGATGTCCCGTCCGAGTTCTGGCGCTGCAAGAGGACGGGCTGGTAGCCTGTGAGCAGCGGCAGGCCGGACGAGCTGTCGCCTGGCGTCATGCCGCGGCAGTCGAGGGCAGGCGCGCCGTCGGCGGAGAGGACCGTCCAGTCCACGGTTTGCGCGGCAGGGGCGTAGATCTCCGGGATGTGGCACGCCTCGCAGGCTACGGAAGCCTTGTGCTGCTCCTGATAGGGCAACCAATCGTGCGACTCGCTGTAGTCGTGGCAGGATTCGCAGCGGCGCAGCGTGTCGTCCAGCTCGGGTGCGACCATGCCCTGGGCGCTGTTGCCTTTGGCGAACTGATGCAGCGGGCGATAGAGGTATTCGCCGATGTCGATGCGCCGCGGGTCGTAGGTGAGGTGCGCCAGGCGATCTTCGGGCGCGTCCTGGTAGTGAATTGGGTTGTTGAGCGAGAAATGGCAGTCGGTGCAGGCCAGCACGCGCTCGGCGTGGATGTCCCAGCTGCGCGTGAGGTCCTGTTTGCCGGCGAGGTTGAGGCCGGAGTCGACCAGGCGCTGCGGCGATACGACCTGCCCGGTGGTGAAGGTGCTCCAGTCCCGCGCGCTGCACGCGTCGAGCGTGAGGGGGGTCTGCATGTCGCTGCCGGCATAGCCGTGGCACTGGCTGCAGTTGTGGATCTGCGGATCTTGCACGGTGACGAATTCGGGCAAGAGGTTGCCGTCTTCGCCGAAGGCGTGGGTGTCGTAGGCCCAGCCGTCGCCGTCGCGGTCGACGATGCCTGTGCCGAGCAGCGTGGCGGTGTTGGCCCAGGCGAAGGCGCCTGCGGCGAGCGTCTCTTTGCGCGCCTCGTTGTTGGGCTGGGGAATATGG
>JBBSBO010000377.1:0-3935 GCA_038251215.1 Caldilineales bacterium | reverse complement strand
TACATGCTCGATTTCGCCTCCGACTGCTTGCCCCGAAACGCCACATACTTGCCCATGCCGCTCAAAAGAGCCACCAGGCCAATGTTGACGAGGAAGGCACCCGCCGGATTCAAGATGATGTTTTCCATAAATGGTCGTCCCTTATTCCTATTATCGCAGGGACCGCGGCTTTGCCCGCAATCCACACACACTGACCTTGGATTGGCCTGCCCTGGACTCGACGCGGCGAATGATGTTGCCCCTTCTGCTTTCCGTCCCGCCTAACCGCCGAAGGCCGCCGCCAGCGCTTGGCCCGCCGGCACGATCAGCCAATAGACCATGCCGGGCCAAATGCCGACAACCACAATTGCCAACGCTAACAAGCCCATCGGGATGCGCATAGAGAGCGGAATGCGAAGCCCCTCAGCCACTGCGGGCGAGGGTTGGCGACGATACACGGCGTTGACCAGCGGCGCATAATACGCCAGCGACAATGCGCTGTTCAGCGCTGCGAAGATCACCAGCGCCCCGATCACGGCGCTGTGCGTCTCGAAGCCGGCGACGAAGATCTGCCACTTGGACATGAAGCCCGCCAGCGGCGGCAACCCGCCCAGCCCCAGCAGCGCAATGCTAAAGACCAGCGCCTCAAACGGGTAGCGCCGCGCCGCGCCGGACAGGTCGATAATGCTCAAGCCGTGGTCGTGCGCGGACACGCTCTTGGCGCCGCTCTTGGCGTAGATCAACGCGCCCGCCGCCAGGAAGGCCAGCCCCTTCATTAACCCGTGAGTGAGCAGATGAAAGACGCCGCCCTGCGCGCCGGAAGGCGACCCTGCATAGATGGCGATGCCGATGCCCAATGTCATATAGCCGACGTGACTGAGGCTGGAATAGGCCAGCAAGCGCTTGACTTGCTGCTGGCGCAGCGCCATCAGGTTGCCTACTAGTATATTCAACGCGGCGAAGGCCATCAGTAATATGCCCCACGAAGGCGTACTCTCGCCCGACAGCGAGGCCAGCACCCGCAGCAACGCAATCAGCCCAGCCTCAATCACCACGCCGGACAGCAACGCGCTAATGCCGCTCGGCGCTTGCATATGCGCGTCGGGCAGCCAGGTATGCATGGGCACCAGCGCAACCTTGACGCCGAAGCCAATCGTGAACAGCGCCCCCGCCCCCAGCATCACCGAGCGGGGCAGGCTCACGGAGCTCAGCGCCGCGAAGTTCAGCTCACCCGCATTGGCAAAGACCAGCGCAATCGCCAGCAGCACGGTCACCGAGCCGACGGCGCTCTGGATCAGGTATTTCACGCCCGCTTCCAGCGCCTGCGCCCGATCGCGATAGAACACGACCAGCAGATAGGAGGCCACCGCCATGCCTTCAAACCACACCCACAGGTTGAACAGGTCACCCGCGCAGCCAAGCCCGATGATCATGCCCGTCATGGCGATGATCGACGAATAGTACTTCTCATCGCCTAGCTTGCCCGACATCTGCGCTCTGGAGTAGAGCGCCACCAGCAGGCCCAGCCCCAACGCCACGGCTGCCAGCAAAAGACTCAGCCCGTCCACCACCAGATCGATGCCGCCATACGTCAGCACAATCGGGCCGGACGCTGCGAACTGCCGCGCCGTCATGGCGTAGGGAATCCACATGACGGCCAAGGCCAAAACCGCGGCCGAATTGACGAGCGATCCCAGCCGCTCCGGCCAGTTCTTTTCTACCAATCGCCCAAACAAATAGACAATCGGCGCTATCACCAACGGAAGGAAGATCAACACTGCTGCTGCGTTACCAGTCATGCTAGACGCTCCACGCCAAGAGGATGAGAACGAGGATGAGACCGCCAACCATGCCCGCAACATTCCAGTTCAGTTGTCCTGTCTGCGTCCTCTGTAAAGCCGCGGCGGCCTTCTGCGTCACGGCAACGACCCAACCGTTGGCCGTTTCCAGCCCAAAACTACTGCGGCTGACGCCCACGAGCCAGGCGGGTCCGGTCTCCAGCCACGGCAGGAAGCGCCGCCACTGCCACGCTGCCAGCCCAATCAGCGCCGCGCCGAGGGCCAGATAGGTTGCCGGCGCGCTCACGACCTCCAGCGCCAGCTCGCCCAGCGCGGCTTCGTGTACGCCGTGGAAAGGCAGCGTCTCCGCTAACATAGCGCTGAAGCCACCCGCAAACAGCCAGGTCACGAAGGTTCCCACGGCCAAAATGCTCAACGAGACCTTCATCGCCAGGCCGGCGTCATGTCCGTGTCGCTCTGCCGGCGCCCCGCTGAAGAAGACCATCGACACGCCGCGGTAGGTGTAGAGCGCGGTCAGCGCCACGCCTGCCAGCATCAACACATACGCCCACAGCGGGCCATGTTGTAAGCCACCCTCTAGGATTAGTTCCTTGCTCCAGAAGCCGTTCAGCGGCGGCAACCCGATCAGGGCAATCGCGCCGATGATAAACACATTGCGCACAAACGGCATCTGCCGCCCCACTCCGCCCATCTGGCGCATGTCGCGCGTGCCCAGCGCATGGATGATCGAGCCTGCCGCCAAGAAGAGCAGCGCCTTGAACACGGCATGGCTTAGCAGATGAAACTGGCTGGCGAAAATTCCGCCCGTGCCCACGGCATAGACCATGTAGCCCAGCTGGCTCACCGTCGAGTAGGCCAGCAGCCGCTTGATGTCGGTCGCCGTCAGCGCCATCAGCGCCGCGATCAAGGCCGAAATCAGCCCCACCAACACGACCGTCGTGCGCCAGCCCGGAACCTCGGCAAAGGCCGGGTAGAGCCGGGCCAAGAGATAGATGCCCGCGTTGACCATCGTCGCCGCATGGATCAGCGCGCTGATCGGCGTCGGCGCCTCCATGGCATCGGGCAGCCAGGTATGAAACGGGAACTGCGCGCTCTTGGCCGCCGCGGCAATCAACGCGCCGTAGGCCATGATGCTCAACGCTACCGTCGGAATCGACGGCGCCGCCTGCAACAGGCTCGCCATCTGGAAGTCGCCCGTCTGCGCATAGGCCATCAGCGCCAGCGCCAGCAGCCCAACGCCGCCCACCTGTGTGACGATCAAGGCTTTGATGCCGCCGGCCACCGCCTTGGGATCATCATTGTGAAATGAGATCAGCGCATAGGAGCAGAGCGCCGTCACTTCCCAAAAGAGGAAGAGGAAAAACAGGCTGCCGGTCAGCGCCAACCCCGCCATCGCCCCGATGAAGTACAGCACCAGCGAATAATAACGCCCCAACTCGGCTTCGCCCGCCATATAGTCCATCGAGAAGATCACTGCCAGGCTGCCCACGAAGGTGGCGACGACCGCCAGGAATACGCCCAGCCCATCCGGCACGAAGGTTAGGTCGCCGAAGAGGTTGCCGAAGGGGATGCTCACCGCCACGGCGTCGGTCGTCAGCGGTAACAGCGCCAGGGCCGCCAGCGCCGCAGCCACGGAAAACCCGATCGCCACGGCGTGCTGGAGCTTCTCGCGGCTGTCGCCCACCACCGCGACAATCATCCCCCCTAATACCGGCAGGCCGATCGCCAGCCAGATCAAATTGACAAGCATGAATTATCTCCGTAGGGTGGAAAGCTCTTTGAGATCAAGCGTGCCCCAAATCTTCTGCACCTGCACGGCCAACGCCAGCGCAACCACAGCCACGACGGTATCCACCACGATCACGGTCACCGCCAGGCTTTGGCCGAGTCCCGGTTTGCCAGTCATTTTGCCCGCCAACGCCATCCCCAAAATCGCGGCCTTCGCCATCAGTTGCAGCAGAATCACAACCTTGATCAAGTTACGCGTCGTCATCAACCCAATTAGGCCGATGGCAAACAACGCGATAATGCAAGAAAAGACAAGGTATACCGATGAGGACGTCATGCGGAAGCCTCTCCCTTTGGCGTCGCCGCGGCCGCAGCCTCGGCCTTGTGACTATCGCTCAAGGCCGTCTTGGCCGCCGGCACATCTGCGAC
>JBBSBO010000376.1:0-3941 GCA_038251215.1 Caldilineales bacterium | reverse complement strand
GGCGCCGGTGACGACCATCTGCCATTCTTGCGGCACGGACAGGATGCGCAGGCCGTTGGTGAGCACGCTGATGATAAAGGCGCCGATCACCGTACCCAGGATCGTGCCCTCGCCGCCGCTGAGCGACGTGCCGCCGATCACCGCGGCGGCAATGGCGTCGAGTTCGTAGCCCGCGCCCAGCGCCGGCTGCGCCGAGTTGAGCCGCGCCGCCATCAGCACGCCGCCCAGCCCGCTGAAGGCGCCGCCCAGCGCATAGACCGCGATCTTCCAGCGATCCACGTTGACGCCGGAAAGGCGCGTGGCTTCTTCGTTGCTGCCCAGCGCCACGGTGTAGCGCCCCAGCACCGTCTTGGAAAGGATCAGGCTGGCGACGATTGCCGCGCCGAAGAGGATGAAGACGGCATTGGGCACGTCAAAGCCTGGGATCACGCGCCCGATCAACGAACCCATTGCCATCTCGCGGAAAGAGGGCGTGTCGTTGAAGTAGATGGGCTTGGCCCCGGAGATGACCAGCGCCAGCCCCTTGGCGATCATCATCATGCCCAGCGTGGCGATGAAAGGCGGGATCTTCATTTTGGCGATGGCAAAGCCGTTGACAAAGCCCGCCATAGCGCCCGTCGCCAAGCCGCCTAGGATGCCCAACGGCACGGGCAGACCCCAGAAGGTGATAAAGACGCCGCTCATCACTGCCGAGAGCGTCATCACAGTGCCCAACGACAGGTCGATGCCGGCTGTGACGATGACGAAGGTCACGCCCAGGGCGAGGACGCCGTTGACTGCGGTCGCCAGCAAAATGCCGATAATGTTGTCGAAGCGGAAGAAGTTGGGCGACGCCACCGAGAAGACGACAAACAGTGCGATCAAGCCGGCAAAGGCAAGCAATTTTTGCGTCGCATCCGAGTTAAACAGGGAGCGCCGCTGTGTTCCCGTCGTCGAGATTTCAGTCGTATGCATAGTCATGCGCGGGTAGTTTCCGTGGAGGTGGCGGCGGTCGGTTCGTCGGCTGATTCGTCGGCGACGATTTCGCCGCGCTGAGTCGCCAGGGTCATGATAGCTTCTTGGGTTGCTTCGGCGCTGCTGAGTTCGCCGGTGATGCGCCCTTCGCACATCACGACCACGCGATGGCTCATGCGCAAGATTTCCGGCAGTTCGGAGGAGATCATGATGATGCCCTTGCCCTGCCGCGCCAGGTCGTTAAGTAACTTATAGATTTCGCTCTTGGCCCCCACGTCGATGCCGCGTGTGGGTTCATCGAAGATTAAAACATCCGTGTTGGCGCTCAGCCATTTGCCGATGACGACTTTTTGCTGGTTGCCGCCGGAAAGGTTTTTGACGCGCTGCTGCATGCTCGGCGTCTTGATTGTCAGGGCGTCGATGTATTCCTGCGCGACGTGGCGCGTTTGGCCGCGCTGCACCCAGCCCAGGGCGGCCAGGAACTTGTCGAGCGAGGCGAGCACGATGTTCGTCTCGACGTCCATACCTAGCGCCAGGCCGTAGCGTTTGCGGTCCTCGGACAGATAGCCGATGCCGTGCGCCACCGCGTCACGCGGCGTGCGGATATGCACCTGTCGTCCCTGCACGTAGATTTCGCCGGAGTCGATGGGGTCAGCCCCAAAAATGGCGCGGGCGACCTCGGTGCGCCCGGCGCCCATCAGCCCGGCCAACCCCACAATTTCGCCGCGCCGCAGCGACAGGTTGATATCTTGCAGGACGGCGCCGCGGTTCACATGCCGCACCTCCAGCAGGACATCCTGGTCTGCATCGTCCGGCAGTTCGGGCGAGGACTCGTAGATGGTGCGCCCCACCATCATGCTGATGATGCTCTCGACTGAGGTGTCGCGCGTCTGCACCGTGTCGATATAGCGCCCGTCGCGCATGACCGTCACGCGGTCGGATATCTTCTTCAGCTCCTCCAGCCGGTGCGAAATGTGAACGATGCCGACGCCCTCGTCGCGTAGTTGGCGGATGATACGGAACAGCTCGTCGATCTCTCCTTCGGTCAGCGCCGCGGTTGGCTCATCCATGATCAGCACCTGCGAGTTGTAGGAGAGCGCCTTGGCGATCTCCACCATCTGCTGCTTGGCGACGGTCAAGTCCGCCACCTTGGTGCGCGGGTTCAACTTGAGGCGCATGACGTCGAAGAGTTCTTGCGTCGCCTGGTTGATGGCCGGTTCGTCCAGCCAAAAGGGCAGGCCGTGGCGCGGCTCGCGGCCGATAAACACGTTCTGAGCCACGGTCAAATGGGGCATCAGGTTGAGTTCCTGATGGATCATGCTGATGCCCAGATGTTGAGCGGCGCCCGGCCCGTCGATCTTGACTTCCCGCCCGCGATAGAGGATGCGCCCTGCGTCCTCGCGATAGATGCCCGCCAGCACCTTCATCAGCGTGGACTTGCCGGCGCCGTTTTCGCCTACCAGGGCATGCACCTCGCCCCCGCGCAGCTCGAACTGGCAATGGTCGAGCGCATGGACGCCGGGGAACGACTTGTCGATCCCTTCCATCCAGACTAACACGTCACCTGTAGGAGCATTGGTCATCGTAGTATCTTTGCTCGTGGCGTTTTTCGCAAGGGCGCCGGGGCCAGGCGCACTGTTTATCGGCACAGCCATCGGCTCATCTCCGCGGAAGGGGCGGGCGAAAAACTTGAGGAAACTGCGAACAAAGCAACCTGCCAACGAAGCGAGGGTGCTGGAGAAGCGCCCGTGCCGGCGCGCCTCCCCAGCTTCCCTCGGTCTCAACAAGGCAAGGACTTGCCCTGCCTAGCCATGCTTACTCGTAGAGCAGCGGCTTGATCTCGTCCGAGTCGATGTTGGTGGCATCGTACCAGAAGAAGCCGGTGTCGATGATCGGGTCCAGTTTTTCGCCGTTGATGGCCTTGACTGCGGCCTCAACGCACTTGTAGCCGATGCCGACCGGGTTCTGCGTGATGGCGCCGGCTTCCAGGCCGCTGCGGATGGCGTCCATTTGCGGCTTGCCGGAGTCATAGCCGATGATGACCAGGCCTTCTTTGTTCAGTTCGGTGGCGGCATTGAGTACGCCGATGATCGAGCCTTCATTGGCCCCGAAGAAGCCCTTCAGGTCCGGGTGGGCCTGCATGATGGCTTTGGCCAGGTCGGTCGACTTCAGATGATCGCCGCCGCCGTACTGCACGTCCACCACCTCGATGTTGGGGTGCGCTTCGGCCATGCGATTGAGGAAGCCGTCGCGGCGGTCGATGCCGGTGCGGCTGGTCTGGTCGTGGACGATGACGGCCACCTGGCCCTCATCGCCGATCAACTCTGCCATCTTGTCGGCAGCCAGGGCTGCGGCTGCGATGTTGTCCGTCGCCGCCGTGGTCACCAGGATGTCGCTGTCCACGCCGGAGTCAAAGCCGATCACCGGGATGCCGGCGGCGCTGGCTTCTTCCAAGAGCGGGATCAGGGCCTTGCTGTCGAGCGCGGCGATGCACAGGGCCGAGGGATTCTTGGCCAGGGCAGCCTGCACCATCTCCAGCTGCTTGTCGACCTGCGATTCGGTCTCCGGGCCTTCAAAGGTGATGTCGACGTTGAGGTCGGCGGCAGCCTGCTCGGAGCCGGACTTCACGGCCTGCCAGAACTGGTGCTGGAAACCCTTGGAGATGACGGGGATATAGGGCTTGGCGCCGGTGTCTTCAGCGGGCGCGGCCTCTTCAGCCGGGGCTTCGGTGGCAGCGGCTTCCTCGGCGGGGGCGGCTTCTTCAGCCGGGGCGGCGGCGGCAGGCTCTTCGGCTGCAGCCGGTTCGTCTGCTGCTCCGCCACAGGCGGCGAGCATCGCCACTGCGGCCAAGATCACAACAAACAGTGTCAACCAACGTTTGGCTGTCATCAGCATTCTCCTATTGGACTGGTTCTTAAAACGCGTTGAATGGATCAATCATTGCGCGGGCCAACCGGCAATGGGGGAGACGGCTGGGTGCGCGGCTT
>JBBSBO010000375.1:0-3942 GCA_038251215.1 Caldilineales bacterium | reverse complement strand
TCGGTCACTCGAAGGTAATGTCTGAAGCGCTCTGCAATCTTGTACGGATCAGGACCGGTACTCATTGAACGACTCCTTTTCGAACTGTGAAGAAAGAAAAACTGTTTGCCGCCTGCCCCGTGTTGCAACAGGCCCACAGGTGATTTAGGCTGTTTCATTTTCATCCCGCCCGTGCCGCCTACGCCAGCGCCGTGGACGGCATGCTCTCCCACTGCCGGCGCAAAATCAGTCGGTTGCGCAACACCACATGGCTGGGGGCAGGCTCGGCCTCGCCCTCCAGCCGATCAACCAGCAGCTCGACCGCCTTGCGCCCCATTTCACGCGTCGGTTGCTCCACCAGCGTCAGCGGCGGGCGATAGAAGTTGCCCAGGGCCGAGGCCCCAAAGCCCGCCACATCCACCTCCTCCGGCCAATGCAGCCCCGCCTCTTGGATGGCGATGATGGCCCCCTGCACCATCAGGTTATTAAAGGCGAACAGCCCGTCCGGGCGGTCGGCGTGGCAGAGCAGGCGCTGCGTCGCGGCATAGCCGCCCTCCAGCGTCGCCAATCCGTCCGCCTCATAGCTCGCCACGCGCGGCAGCTCCGCGTCCGCCAGCGCCCGCCGGTAGCCGTGTAGGCGCTCCTGCGTGGTAAAGGTGGTGGGCAGGCCCTTGATGGCGGCGATTCGGCGTTTGCCTTCGCCGATCAACACGGCGACGCAGGCGTAGGCTGCGTCCTCGTCATCAGCGGTGATGGCGGGCAGCGCCAGGCCATCCAGGCTGCGGTTGATCAGCACAATCGGAAAGTCGCGCTGCGCATACTCGACCAGATGCGCCTCCGGCCCCGGCGCAGGCGCCAAGATGATGCCGGCGACCAGTTGCCGGTCCAACACCTGCAAATAGACCTGCTCTTGCGCCGGGTCCTCGTTGGTGTTGCACACGATCAGGTGATAGCCCCGCTCATGTGCGGCTTGCTCGGCGGCATGCGCCACTTCCGTGAAAAAGCGGTTCTCAATCGTCGAAACCACCAGCCCAATCAAGTTGGAGCGCCGCCGTCGCAGCGAGCGGGCCACCTGATCCGGCTGATAATCTAGGGCCGCCACCGCCTCCAGCACACGCTCGCGCGTCTGCGGCGCAACATGTGAAGCGCCGGAAAGCGTGCGGCTCACGGTGGCAACGGATACGCCCGCGGCGCGGGCGACATCGGTGATTTTAGCCATAACCTAACGGGACTGCCTGGTCGAGTACTTGATCGAGATCGCTGGGTGCGAAGCAATGGGGGAACGATGTAATCGATTACATGGGCTGATTCATAGTGTAAACCATGCGGCGCTCTCTGTCAACAGGGCGAATCTTAAAATTTCGCGCCTTGCCCCCTCTTGGCTTATCCTTTACTCTGTAGCGGATTTGTCTTTTGGCGCGCTTTCGCACATGATGCAGTTTCGTACGTGATTTCGCACGCAGTTTCGCACACGGCTTGGGACACAGTGGCGGATACAACTCTGGACGCAATGTTGGACGCAACTCCGGATTCGATGCAGCGCCGGCCGGCGGCAGGAGGGAACGGATGAAGCCTTACCTGGTTCATCAGGAAAAAATGTGGTTCGTCATGGCCGGCTGTCACATCGTGGCGATTGTCGCCAGCAAGGCCGAGGGCATGGAGCGCATCCATTCCTTGCCCGTCATGGCCGCGCGCACGCCCGTCCATGCCAATGGCAGCGCCCCCTACGAGGATGAAGACTGACGCGATCTGCGCTGCCGATCTGAAAACAAAGGCGGGGCCGCCCAAGCATGGCGGCCCCGCCTCTTTATACCTTCTCTTCGCTTCGGTTGCGGCCGGGACCTTTACACTTCCCTGGCCGGCAGCGCCTAGCCGAGCGCGCCGGTCACAAAGCGCCGCGCCGTCTCCGCCAACACCGCCGCGCCCAACGGCATCACTCCCTCGTCGATGGCGAAGGTGGGCGTATGATGCCCACCGCCGCCCTCGATGGCCGCACCCAAGTTGAACATGGCCCCCGGCGCGGCCTGCGCCATATAGGCGAAGTCCTCGGCGCCCATGCCGAAGCGCTCGTTGACCACTGCCTCCACGCCCAGCAGGTCGCTCGCCACGCCGCGCATCCAGTCGTTGACCGCCGCGTCGTTGTTCAGCGAAGGATAGCCCTTGTGCAGGCGGAACTCATACGCGCCGCCCAGGCTCTCGGCCAGTTTGAAGGCGTTTTCCAGCTCGACCCACAGCCGCGCGCGCGTCTCGGGCGACATGCTGCGGATCGTGCCCTGCACATAGACCTCGCTGGGGATCACGTTGGGCGCGCTGCCGCCGCGGATCTCGCCCAGGCTGATCACACACGGCTCCAGCGGGTCGATGCGCCGCGAGGGGATACCGTAGATGTTGGGCAGGATCGTGCTGAGGATGTAGAGCGGGTCGCTGCCGCCGTGCGGATAGGCCCCGTGCCCGCCGTCGCCGCGCACCCACGCCTCGAAGCTGTCCACCGCCGCCAGGCTGGGGCCGTCGTGGAAGAAGAGCTTGCCCGCCTCGTCGATGGAGATCACATGCAGCGCGATCACCTTGTCCACGCCCGCCAGCGCACCGTCGCTGATCATCGCCGTCGCCCCGCTGACGCCCTCGGCGTCGAAGGCTTCCTCCGCCGGCTGGAAGAGCAGGCGCACGTTGCCCTGCCAGGCGTCCTTCTCCTCGGCATAGCTCTGCGCCAGCAGATGCGCCGCGCCCAGCAGCATGGCCGTATGCGCGTCGTGCCCGCAAGCGTGCATCACGCCCGCGTTCTCGGACTTGAAGGGCGTCTCCACCTGCTCGTGGATGGGCAGGGCGTCCATGTCGGCGCGGATGCCGATGGTGGGGCCGCGCCCGGGGCCGATCTGGGCGACCACGCCCGTGCGCCCCACGCCGGTCCTCACGTCGCTATAGCCGATCTCCGCCAGCGTATCCGCCACCAATTGGGCTGTGCGCACCTCCTGGAAGCTCAGTTCCGGGTGGGCGTGAATCTCGCGGCGCAAGCGCACCATCTCGTCCTGCAACGCCTTGGCTCGTTCCAACATGGGTCATTGATCCTTTCGCTTAAACAGAAAACTGCATTTGAGTAGAGAAAAAAGCGGACACTGATAAACACTGACACAAGAGATATTCACAGATCAATCTGTGCAAATCTGTTGTATCCATTCAATCAGTGGCCTAACTCGTTCAACTCCGCGTTCCAGGGCCTACAGCCCCGTCAGGCCGAAGCGCGCCAGCACGTCGCGCACGGCGGGCAGCGGATAGAAGATCATCCACAGCGTAAACGCCGCCGCGCCCGCCACGACCGCGTAGTCGACCGGCCTGGCGCGCAACACCACATAGCGCGTGCGTCCGCTGCCGCTGACATAGCAGCGCGCCTCCATCGCCAACACCAGCTCCTCGGCGCGGCGGAAGGCGCTGAGGAAGAGCGGCACCAGCAGCGGCAGATAGGCCCGCGCCAGCCGGTCCGGGCGCCACAGGCGCTGCACACCGAACTCGGCCCCGCGGCTGGCCTGCGCCTTCATGATGCGCTCCACCTCCTCGGCGAGCGTGGGCACAAAGCGCAGTGCGATCGTCAGGATCAGGGCCAGCTCGTGGCTGGGCACGCCCACGCGGCGCAGCGGCTCCAGCAGCAGCTCCACGCCGTGCGTCAATTCTGTGGTGGTGGAGGTCATCGTCACCAGGCTGGTGAGGAAGATGAAGGCGATGATGCGCAGCACGCTGATGCTGATCAGGTGCATGCTGTTACGCGTGATGCGCACCCAGCCCCACTGGAAATAGACCGCGCCCGCCGGCTCGTTCCAGCCCAGAAAGAGCGCCTGCATGACGAAGATGAAGGCGATCACGGGCAGGGCCAACAGCAGCCCGCGCAGCATATAGCGCAGCGAAATGCGCGCGACGAGCGTGACGCCCAGCACCAGCGCCAGGAAGACGGCGTTGGCGATGATGCTGCCG
>JBBSBO010000374.1:0-3944 GCA_038251215.1 Caldilineales bacterium | reverse complement strand
GCCCTTGATGCCGTAGCGCCGCGCGGCGTCGCTGCGCAGGTCCGGCCCGCTGGGATAGGTGACGCCGAACTCTGCCAGATAGGCTTTGGCCGCCGGCTCCTGGTCCAGGTAATCCAGCCCGATGAAGACGATGCCGATCTCGCGCTCGCGCTGCCAAGTCTGCTCCAGGAGGACGGCCTCGTCGCGACAAGGGTCGCACCAACTGGCCCAGAAGTTGACGACCACGCCCTGGCCGCGCAGGTCGTCCAGGTTGACGGTCTCGCCCTCGAAAGTGGTGAAAGTGAAGGGCGGGGCCATGCCCGAGGCGCGCTGCTCGGCCTGGTTGGTATCCACCAGCCGCCAGCCCAGCAGCACAACAAACAGGAGCAGCACGCCCACAATCACCGCGCGCCACACCGCCACGGCGCGCGAAGTCGGCGGCGCCGCGTCGAGGGAAGTTGCGTCGAGGGGCGCTTCGCCAGGCGCCGCGTCATGCGGTTCCAGCCGCACGTCGGATAGATCAGCCATACTTCGCCAACTCCTCATCCAGTTTGCGCGCATAGTCGTCGTCGGGGTTGTCCGCTTCGCCCGCCGGTGTGGCCGCATCCATGGACATGATTTCCGAGGCGGGCGTCACCGGCGGCTGGCCGGCGTCGGCATCTTTCAGTGCAGGCCCCTTCATGCGCACGATCTGCCGCCACAGGAAGATGCCGCCGGCAAAGAGCACGACGAATGGCAGGATCCACGCCAGCCAGTTGAAGCCCTCGCGCGGCGGTTCGCCCAATACTTGCGGCCCGTACTGCGTGACGAAATAGTCCTTGATCGTCTCCGTGTCCTGGCCCTCGGCGAGTTGCAGCGCGATCATGTCTTTCATCTGCTCGCATGCCTTCAGTTCGCAGGCGTCCAGGCGCACGCCGCTGCACAGCGGGCACCACAGCTCGCGCGCCACAGCGTTGACATCATTCGCGCTGACATCGTTCGCGCTGCCGGCGTTTGGCGCGCTTGCTTCATTCGGCGTCGCTTCTTCGGCGGGCTGCGGCGTAGCCTGCGCCCACGCGGCCCCGGCGCCCACCCACAGCACAGACGCCACAAGCAAGAGGATGGCGATGATCTGGCGGTTTTTCATCATTCTCATAGTTGCCAACTCGACTAGAAACCTGAGCCGCACGCGGAAGCGCGGTCTATGGGGGAAGGTCCGACATACGGAAAGCTCGACGCCGCAGGCTCGCGCGTGTTCGCCGCAGGCCTGCCGACGCAAATGTTTCATGATTATAGCATACGCGCCGCGTTTGCAGCGTTAGAGAATGCTTAGCGCAGCAAACCCAGGATGGATGCCGCCGCAGACGCGGAGCGGGACGCCTCACGACGCCCCGCTCTGGATTGCTTGCTATGCATCTACCGCCCGGCTACGCGCCCCGTTCAACGCGGGCGCGACGCACTTACGGCCGCAGCATGCCTGATACGTCGCCGCCCAGGTCCTCGATGCTGTCATACAGCACCTGCATGATGTAAGCGCCGTTGTGTACATAGGCGCCGGGGTCCTTGGAGACGTACTGATAGTTGTAGGCGCCCCGCAGCAGCCGCGGCGTCCACGCATTGAAGCCGTTCGAGCCGGCAACTTCGTCTGCATCGGCTGTGCCGTTGCCGTTGGTGTCGACGAAGAAGTACGGGTACGAATTGGCGTCGTAGAGGATGCCCGTGCCGACCGTGTCCGTGGCAGAGGCTTGCAGCGCCGTGTAGAGGTCCTCGATCATCGTATCGATCTCGCCCGCGATGCCCTCTTCCGTGTCGCCGTCGCCGTCATAGTCGTCGAAGTAGTAGCGGATGTTCCGCAGATCCTCCGGCGATTCGATGGCAATGTCGTCGTGGCAGTCGGCGCACAGCGTGTAGTCAACTTCCAGTTCGTGCGCGGCGTGGCAGTCGGTGCACTGGTTGGCGTTCTTGTTGTGGTCAAAGTAACCGACGTATTCCTTGCCGTCATACTCGTAGGCGCCCTTGACCTCGGTGCCGTAGCGCGTGGCCCCAGCGGCGAAGTAGTGGACGTTGAGGAAGCGCAGGCTCTCCGACGTTTCGTCCGCCGGCGTGTCGCCGATCAGGCGGTTGACGCTGACTGTGGACTCGCGCCCCTGGTGGCAGTTGAGACAGAGGTTCGTGTTGGGGTCGCCGCTGTCAATCTTCGCCCCGGAGGGGAAGGTGACGGAAGCCACCTCGCGCAGCGTGAATTCTTGCAGGTCGCTGTGGCACGTGCTGCACTGCAAGCCGTTAGGCAGCGGCTGCGAGGTGGTCACGCCCTCGGCGATGAACTCCGGCAGGCCACCGGGGCTGTGGCACTTGGCGCAACTGCCCGGTACAGCGCCCTCTTCGTCCCAGTGACGGAACGCCTCTTCGGAGCCGGCAAAGTGCCCGGCGTCGATGCGCGCCATGGCGGCCATATCAACCGGCTCGGCAATCGCCTCGTTGAGGTTGGCAATCGAGTCATTCAGCAGCTGGATGACGTACTTGCCGCCGTGCGCATAGGCGCCCGGATCCTTGATGGAGACCTGATAGTTGTAGGCGGCCTTGAGCAGACGCGGCGTCCATGACTTGTAGGCATTGCTGCTGCCGAGTTCATCTTCGTCCACCGTGCCATTGGCGTTGGTGTCACTCAGGAAATACGGGTGGTTATTGGCATCGTAGGCGATGGGCGCGCCTGCGACTTCATTAGCATACGTCTGGATGTTCTGGAGCAGCTTCTCTTGCAGCCCCTGAATCTCGTAGTAGATGCCCTCTTCCACATCGCCGTTGCCGTTGTAGTCCATGGCAGAGCCGGCCATGCGCACGTCGCGCAAGTCCTCGACCGAGGCCACGCCCTCATGGCAGCCGGCGCATTCTTCGACCTTCAGCTCCAGCGTGTGCGGGCTGTGGCACTGAATGCAGGTGGAATAGCCGTCAACGTGTTGGAATTCAGCGTCATACATATGGCCGTCATACTCATACCCGCCCTTAGCCAGCGTGCCGTATTTGGTGGCGGCGGCGGCGTAGTAGTGAATATTCCGGAAGCCCAAATCCTCGCTGACCGTGTCTTCGTCCGCGCCGGAGTCGGCGATGGCGGCGTCTACGCTCACCTTGGACTCGCGCCCCTGGTGGCATTCCATGCAGCGCGCTTCGCTGCCCAGGCCGGTCAACTCGATGCCGGACGGCATGACGACGCTGGTCTTGACCGCGGTGACGCTGTTATGGCACGCCACACAGTCCACTACTGTGGTGACCGGCGCGGGGCTGTCCACGACGCCGGATTCCGATCCATCCACCCCCAGGAAATCTTGGTAGCCGGCGGAGCTATGGCACTTGGCGCAGCTCGTGGGCACTTCCTGCGGATCGTCCGCGTCCCAGTGGCGGAATGGCTCGCTCTCAAAATCCGCGTGGGCGGAGGCTTGCCACTGCTCCAGGAAGGGGATAGTCGGGTTGATCGTGGGGTCTTCCATGCCTTCTTGCGCCGCCACGGGCTGGGCGACGAGCGCCAATCCCAGCGTGACAATCAGGCTTGCGAAAACGAACAAGCATATTCGTTTCATAGATACTCCTTCACAACCGCGTGGGTCATCAATCGTGTTGGCAACCGGATTGGTGATAGTTTCGCAATGAAGTTGCCAACGGGTTGGTCAATGGCTCAGGTTAAAACAAGAACTGACAAAATGAACGCAACTTCAAGCATCAAATTCAGAAATCACAACATACAACATACGGGTCAAATGTGTGGAGCGCCCCTTGCATAGCTGTCGTAATCGCGTGCGATTGACAACCTCCTCTCTGGCTTTCCAATTCGCCGGCCGGAACCGATCGCCGGAGTATGCGGGCGCATCTGCCGCCGCGCGTGGGATCTAGATAAGGCCACTACAGCATTGAACGGGCATTCACACGGCATTGAGAGGCTGGAACATGCCCGCGGGGGTGCGGACGGCCTCTCCGTACTAAACGATAGCACT
>JBBSBO010000373.1:0-3947 GCA_038251215.1 Caldilineales bacterium | reverse complement strand
CTGATAAAAATATTCCTAGCCAAGGTTGCATAGAAGCCAATGCCCATGCCCTGGCGCGCTATGCCGCCCTCTGTCAAGAGGCCGACATCGTGCCCATCGTCGAGCCGGAAGTACTGATGGACGGCAGCCACGACATCGCGACCTGCGCCAGCGTCACCGAACTCACGCTGCGCAGCCTCTTCACCGCGCTCTATGAGGCGGGCGTGCTGCTGGAAGGGACGCTGCTTAAGCCCAACATGGTGATCCCAGGCAAGAAGGCCGCCAAGCAGGCCGGCGCCGAGGAAGTCGCCGAGGCGACCTTGCTCATCCTGCGCCGCGCCGTCCCCGCAGCCGTGCCCGGCATCGTCTTCCTCTCCGGGGGGCAGACGCCGCAGCAAGCTACCGAAAACCTCAATGCCATGAACGCCATGGGTTCGCATCCTTGGGAATTGAGCTTCTCCTATGGCCGCGCCCTGCAAGAGCCGGTGCTCAACGCATGGCTGGGCAAGAAGGAAAACGTTCCCGCCGCGCAACGCGCCTACCTGCATCGCGCCATGGTCAACAGCAAAGCCCGCACCGGCGCCTACACGCCGACCATGGAGGACCAAGCGGCGGCGCTTGCCTAGAAGCAACGCTTCGAGCAACACTCCGTCGGTATTTCAATGCCTGCGCGCCGTTATGGCGCGCAGGCATTTTTCTGGATCCAGCTGCCCATACCAAAAGCATATGGCGCGGCGAGCCGGAACCAACGCGCCCACCCCATCGTTCTTGGCTGGGAGGCAGATAAGCCGATGCAGCAAACGATGATCTCACGGCGCAAATTTCTCGGTTTAGCAGCGGGCCTGGCGATGGCAGGCGTCGGCGCCGCCGGCTACGCGGCGGGCATTGAGCCGGCCTGGCTCAGCGTGGAGCGCGTCGATCTTCCCCTACCGCGTTTGGCAGGCGCCCTCGCGGGCAAGACGGTCGCCCTTCTGACGGACATTCATGTCAGCCAATATACGCCCGCCGCCAAGTTGCTTAGCGTCGTCGAGTCGGTCAACGCACTGGCGCCGGACTGGGTCTGCATCACCGGCGACTTCATCTGCTCCGGTTCGGACCAGGCGAGCGATCTGATTGAACCGCTGCGCAAACTGGAGTCTCCGGCCTTTGCCGTACTCGGCAACCACGATCTACACGGTCGCGGCATGACCGTGGTCGAGAGCCTGGCGGAGACGCCCGTCACGCTGCTGCGCAACCACAGCCTCCCCCTCGACGCGTCGCTTTGGCTGGGCGGGCTGGACGACACGTGGTACGGCTGGCCCAACCTCGAGCAGACCTTAGCCGATGTGCCGCCCCAGGCCGCCACGCTGTTGATGGCACACGAGCCGGACTACTTCGACCAAGTCGTCGCGGCCGACGCGCCGGTAGCGGTTCAATTCAGCGGCCATACGCACGGCGGGCAAGTGCGCCTGCCGCGCCTCACGCCGGACGAGCAGGGTAACATGACCTGGGCGCCCGTACTGCCCCGCTTTGGCCAACGCTATTCGATGGGACTATACCAAGTGGACGAGCGCTACGTCTACACCAATCGCGGCATCGGCGCGTGGCCGCTGCCCTACCGCGTCAACTGTCGGCCCGAGGTCACGCTTTTCACGCTCCACCAGGCTTAGGCGATGTGACGGAAACACTCGTGGTAGAAACGCAGCTTAGCCGCGTTGGAAGCAACCCTACTGCAAACGCTTGCGTCTTGGCCTATCCTCTTGCAAAGGATTTATCCTATTTTGCAAAAGCTGCTCAAATTTAGCTCATATGTTTGACGTGACATCGCGGCTATGCTAGACTGGCAGCAAGAGTTGGGCGCCTAGCTGCCTACCCACAGAGCGACACTCAGGCGACTTGAGATATTGGATTAAGCTATGAATTCTACGCGAGTGCGAGGCGGCGTCATCTATCTTCTCTTGGTGGTCGCCCTGGGAGCGTTTTTGTATACCTCTCTGGTGCGAAGGCCCGAAGGCGCCGCGCAGATTGTGCCCATCGCCGACGTGGCGGAACTGGTGCGCAAGGGCAAAGCCTCTGAAATCACCATCAAGGACGACAAGATCACCGTTGTCGACAGCAGCACAGGCGAGTTGCTGCAGTCGCGCAAAGAACTCGACATCGGCCTGATCGAGACACTGACCAACCTCGGCGTCAGCGCCGACGAGTTGAAGCAGGTGGATATTCGCGTGGAGCCGCCGCGCCTGTGGGAAAGCTGGGGCGGCATCCTCTTGGCCCTGCTGCCCATCGCGCTGTTGGGCGCTTTCTTTTTCTTCATCATGCGCCAGGCGCAAGGCGCAGGCAACCAGGCCTTTAGCTTCGGCAAGAGCCGCGCGCGCTTGTTCACCGGCGACCGCCCCACCGTCACCTTTGGCGACGTCGCCGGCAACGACGAGGCCAAGCAAGAGCTGCAAGAAGTCGTCGAGTTCCTCAAAGAACCGGAAAAGTTCGCAGCCCTGGGCGCGCGCATCCCCAAAGGCGTACTTCTCGTTGGCCCGCCGGGCACCGGCAAGACTCTGATGGCGAAGGCCGTCTCCGGTGAGGCGGGCGTGCCCTTTTTCAGCATTTCCGGCTCCGAGTTCGTCGAGATGTTCGTCGGCGTCGGCGCCAGCCGCGTGCGCGACCTCTTTGAACAGGCCAAGAAAAATGCGCCCTGCATCATCTTTGTCGACGAGATCGACGCCGTAGGCCGCCATCGCGGCTCCGGCATGGGCGGCTCGCATGACGAGCGCGAGCAGACGCTCAACCAGATCCTGGTCGAGATGGACGGCTTCGATACCGACACCAACGTCATCCTGATCGCAGCCACCAACCGCCCCGACATCCTCGACCCGGCCCTGCTGCGCCCCGGTCGCTTCGACCGCCGCGTCACCATGGACGCGCCCGATGTCAAGGGCCGCCGCGCCATTTTGGAAGTTCATGTGCGCGGCAAGCCGCTTGCCACCGACGTCGACCTGGACTTAATCGCCAAGCAGACGCCAGGCTTTGCCGGCGCCGACATCGAAAACCTGGTCAACGAAGCCGCCATCCTCGCGGCCCGGCGCAACCGCCGTTCGGTCAGCATGTCCGAATTCCAAGAGGCAATTGAGCGCGTCATCGCCGGCCCGGAACGTCGCAGCCGCCTGATCACCCCACGCGAAAAAGAGATGGTCGCCTTCCACGAATCCGGTCACGCCGTCGCCATGCACGTGCTGCCCAATCATGACCCCGTACACAAAGTGACAATCGTGCCGCGCGGCATGGCGGGCGGCTACACGCTCAGTCTGCCCGACGAAGAAACGCAGCTCATCACAAAAGACAAGTTTCGCGACCAGCTCGTCGCCTTGCTCGGCGGGCGCGTCGCCGAGGAGATCCGCTTCGGCGACGTCACCACCGGAGCCAGCAACGACCTGGAACGCGTGACCGGTATGACGCGCTCGATGGTCACACAGTGGGGCATGAGCGACCGCCTTGGCCCCATCCGCTACGGCGAGCGCGACGACGTGGTCTTCCTCGGGCGCGAGATGTCCGAGCGACGCAATTATAGCGACAAAGTCGCCCAAGAGATCGACGAAGAAGTGCGCCGCTTCGTGGACGAGGCGCACCAGCGCTGCCGCGAGCTGCTCCTGGCGCATTGGGACAAAGTCGAACTGGTGGCAACTTCGCTGCTCACCGTCGAAACGCTCAGCGCCGAACAGTTCGCCGCCCTGATGCGCGGCGAGAACCCCTTCCCCAAGGAAGAGGAGCCGCGCGACCCCAAGCCGCAGTCGACGGATCAACCCGGCGAGACCGCGCGCAGCGAGAAACGCGCCGACAGCGGCCTCGATATCGGCGGTGCCGTGCCGACCCCGGCATGATGGCCGCACTGCCCGCTGCCTGGCCCGCTGTATCGCAGACTGTGATTCACGGTCAATGCCACAGATCCCCTCACCTACGGGCAAGCCAACGGTGAAGTCCGCTCTTCCTGCATCTGG
>JBBSBO010000372.1:0-3948 GCA_038251215.1 Caldilineales bacterium | reverse complement strand
CTGGGGCTGGTCGTTTACGGCGTCTACCAGGCGCTGCCCGCGCAGGCCGACAACCCCCGCTTGGCCGCGGTCGACAGGCTCGTCATACTCAGCTCGCTGGCGAACCTGACGTGGATCTTCCTGTGGCATTACGAGCAATTCTTGCTCTCGGTGCTCGTGATCTTCGTGCTACTCGTCTCGCTGATCGCCATCTATGTGCGGCTGGGCATCGGACGCACGCGCGTGCCCGCGGCCGAGCGCTGGCTGGTCCGCCTGGTCTTCAGCATCTACCTGGGCTGGGTGACCGTGGCGTCGATCGCCAACGTCACCTCGTATCTGGATTACATCGGCTGGGACGGCCTTGGCTTGAGTGACGGGACCTGGTTGATCATCATGCTGGCGGTGGCGCTGGTCGTGGCGGGGTTGATGGCGTGGACGCGGCGCGACGTGGCCTATCTGCTCGTGCTGGTGTGGGCCTTCATCGGCATCGCCGTCAAGTTCTCTGACGTCCAGCTCGTCATGATCTCGGCCATAGTGGCAACCGCCGTGGTAGCGCTGTTCGTCGGCGCCAGCCTATTCCGACGCAGAACGCAAGAGCCGCCCGCCCCGCTCGTGGCCTAAGCCGCGCTCGCGCGCCGGCAGGGCGCAAACCACAAACATAGAGGAAAGACGCCATGTCCGCGCCTAATACAGAGCCTAGCGCCGAGCATATCCGCTGGCTGCTGGACCATTCGATGCTGGAGCAGGCGCGGCGCCTGGCGGTCGCGTATTCGGGCCAAGGGCACATGTGGCGCCACCCCTATGCCGAGGCGCAGCCGCGCGCGGCCGCAGCCAAAGCCTCCGTGTGGCTGGCGGCCTACCCCGCCGCCGTGATCACGCGGCCCGGCGAGTCCGTGCTGGCGACGCTGGGCGACGCCGCGCTGTGGCAAACCCTCAGCGCCATCGGCATCCAGGCCCTGCACACCGGCCCCACCAAGCAGGCAGGCGGCATCGCCGGCGAGGAATTCACGCCCAGCGTGGACGGCCATTTCGACCGCATCGGCCTGGAGATCGACCCGGCCTTCGGCACGGCGGCGGAGTTCCAGGCCATGAGCCGCAACGCCGCCGCCAACGGCGGGGCCGTGATCGACGACATTGTGCCGGGCCACACGGGCAAGGGCGCCGACTTCCGCCTGGCGGAGCTTGCCTACGGCGATGCCCCCGGCCTCTATCACATGGTGGAGATCGCGCCCGCCGACTGGGAGCTGCTGCCCGCCGTGCCCGCGGGCCAGGACTCGGCCAACCTCGGCCCCGCGGCGGTCGACGCGCTGCACAGCCGCGGCTATATCGTGGGCAAGCTGGCGCGCGTGATCTTCTATGCGCCGGGCATCAAGGAAACGAACTGGAGCGCCACGCGCCCGGTGACGGGCGTGGACGGCGCGGCACGGCGCTGGGTCTATCTGCACTACTTCAAGGAAGGCCAGCCGACGCTCAACTGGCTCGACCCCTCTTTCGCCGCGCCGCGCCTGGTGGCGGGCGACGCGCTGCACTCGCTCGACACGCTGGGCGCGAGCATCTTGCGCCTGGACGCCAACGGCTTCCTCGGCGTGGAGGCGCGGGCGGACGGCCCCGCCTGGTCCGAGGGACACCCGCTCTCGATCACCGCCAACCAACTGATCGCCGGGCTGGTGCGCAAGGCGGGCGGCTTCACCTTCCAAGAGTTGAACCTCACCGTCGACGACATCGCCGCCATGTCGCAGGGCGGCGCCGACCTCGCGTATGACTTCATCACGCGCCCGGCCTATCACCACGCCCTGGTGATGGGCGACGCCGAATTCTTGCGCCTGATGCTGCACACCGTACACGCCTACGGCATTGACCCGGCCGCGCTGATCCACGCCCTGCAAAACCACGACGAGCTGACGCTGGAGCTGGTCCACTTCTGGACGCTGCACAAGGACGACCTCTACACCTTGCAGGGCGAGACGGTTACCGGCGGCGAGCTGCGCGAGGCCATCCGCGCGCTGATGTACGACCGTCTCACCGGCGAGCACGCACCCTATAATCTGCGCTTCGTGACCAACGGCGTAGCCTGCACCACCGCCAGCTTCATCGCCGCCGCTCTGGACTTCCGTGACGTGTGGAACCTAACGCCGGAGCAGGCCGCGCAAATCAAGCAAGCGCACCTGCTGCTGGTGATGTACAACGCCCTGCAACCGGGCGTCTTTGCGCTCTCCGGCTGGGACCTGGTCGGCGCGCTGCCGCTGCCCCAGGCCGCAGTGGCGTCGCTGATGGCGGACGGCGACACGCGCTGGATCCACCGCGGGGCGTATGACCTGATGGACGTCCACCCGGAGGCGACAGGCTCAGCGGCGGGGCTGCCCAAGGCGCCGTCATTATACGGCTCGCTGCCCGCGCAACTGCAACAGCCCAACTCGTTTGTCAGCCAATTGCAACAAATATTGCAGGTGCGTGCGCATTACCGCATCTATGCTGCCACGCAGGCGCTCGTGCCCGACGTGGATAACCCCGGCCTGCTGGTGATGGTGCATGACCTGCCCGACGGCCTGGGCCGCCAGGTAACCGCGCTCAACTTCGGCGCGCAGCCCGTGGAGGAGCTTGTCGCCGTAGAGGGCGCGCCCGCCGCAGCGGTGATCGACATGCTCAGCGGCGCCGAGGAAGGCCGCGTCGACGCGAGTGGCGCGATCCGCGTGCGGCTGGACGGATATACCGGCAAGAGTCTGCTGCTCGTGGCGGATGCCTCGACACGCGCAGCTGGCAGCGCTAAAGGATCAATCAGCCTCTCGCCGGACTTTGACGCAGAGTTGCCGGATGAAATTCTTGCCGCGTTTGAAGGCAAAACAGACAGCTAGCAAAACCGAAACCACTATCCACACCCCAAGGAGTTTCCCCCATCATGCACCTGATTGAAGCCCTGCTGCAGCGAGTGGACGACGGCGTTGTGGAGGACGTGCGCATGGGCGCGTTCTGGACGGCGGTCGTCATCCGTCAAGGCGGCGCGCGGCGTGACGATGCGCAGCATGATGCTGCGCGGCGCTGCGGGCTGGCGTCCACGCTGCACGACGCCGAACGGCAGCACAGCTCCGGCCCCGCGGTGGCGGAGGCGGGCAAGTTGATCGGGCGCAGCGGCCTGGAGGTGGCGCAGATGGCGCGCTCCAGCCGCGTGATGGAGGCGTCGATCGGCCTGGCGACGCTTAACGCCCTGCTCACGCCGCCGCCGGGATCCTACGAGGAGGGCAATGCCGAGGAGGTGCTGGCGCGCCTGGGCGCCGGGCGACAGGTGGCGCTGGTGGGCCATTTCCCCTTTGTAGACAGCCTGCGCCCGCGCGTGGGCGCGCTGCATGTATTGGAGCTGCGCCCGCAAGGCGCAGACCTGCCGGCGGAGTCCGCGCCCGATGTCATCCCGCAGGCCGATGTGCTGGCGATCACCGCCACGACGCTGCTCAACGGCACGTTCGACGGCCTCATGGCGCTGCGCCGCGCTGATGCGCCGGTGATGCTGCTGGGGCCGAGCACGCCGCTCTCCCCGCTGCTCTTCGACTACGGCATCCGCCTGCTCTCCGGCGCGCTGGTGGAGCAGATCGAGCCGGTGCTGGCCGCGGTCAGCCAGGGCGCCAACTTCCGCCAGGTGCATCACGCCGGCGTGCGCCTGGTGACGCTGCAAGCCTGAGCGCCCCGGCTTATTCCGCAGCCGGCCGCGCCGGCTCGTCGCGATCCACGATCAGGCGAGCGCTGCGCCCAAAGGTGAGGTAGCTCCACGCCCACTGCAAAAAGACGAAGATGCGGCTGCGAAAGCCGACCAAATACATCAGGTGGATAAAGAGCCACAGCAGCCAGGCGACAAAGCCGCTGAGGTGCAGGCCGCGGATGTCCGCCACCGCCGCGGCACGACCGATCGTCGCCATCACGCCGCGGTCTACGTAGTGAAAGGAACGGGTTTCCTCGCCCTTGATGCGGCGCACAATCTGG
>JBBSBO010000371.1:0-3951 GCA_038251215.1 Caldilineales bacterium | reverse complement strand
TCAGCAGCCCCTTTTCGGACGTGATGCCCAACTCTTTGGCGAGGTAGTTGGCGGTGAGCGGGTGATCGCCCGTGATCATCATGGGGCGGATGCCGGCCGCGGTGCTGGTCGCCACGGCGCCCTTTACCTCCGGCCGCGGCGGGTCGATCATGGCGACCATGCCCACAAAGGTCAGGTTCTTTTCCAGCGTCTCCTCACGCTTGGCCGCGGCCAGATCATTCAGCACGCGCACGCCTACTCCCAGCACGCGCATCCCATTGGACGCCAGATCGTCGTTGGCGTCGACGATGCGCGCATAGCGCTCCTCGCTCATCGGCTCAATCGCACCATCGATCCACACGTGGGTGGCGATGCCGAGCAAGCTGTCGGTGGCGCCCTTGGTAAACGCCACCAGCGGCGCGGCGCCGTTGCCCTCCAGGGCCGAACACAGCGCCCGCAACCCCGCAGGCAGTTGTGCAGTATCCGCCGGCATGTCGTGTACGGTGGTCATGCGCTTGCGCACCGAGTCGAAAGGCTCCTCGTCCACGCGCGGCAGCGTCTCCTCCAACTCGGACTTGAGCAGCCCGGCACGCGCGGCGGCCACAGCCAGCGCGCCCTCCGTGGGATCGCCGATCACATGATAAGAGTCGGAATTGTCCGGCTCGACCTCGATCACGGCGTCGTTGCACAGCGCGCCGCCGATCAGCAGCAGCGACACAGCGTTGTGTTCCAGGGCGGCCTGCGCCTCGCCGCCGGGGCTGTCGGCCCCGCGCAAAGAGCCGCCGCGCGGCAGGTCGAAGCGGCTGCCCGCCACATCCAGCACCGTCACGGTCATCTGGTTTTCGGTCAAGGTGCCTGTCTTATCCGAGCAGATCACCGTGACGGAGCCCAGCGCCTCCACGGCGGGCAGCTTGCGGATCAAAGCGTTGCGGCGCAACATGCGCTGCGCGCCGATGGAAAGGGCGATGGTCACCACCGCGGGCAGGCCCTCGGGCACAGCCGCCACCGCCATGCTCACGGCGGTGAGGAACATCAGACGCAGCTCCTCGCCGCGCAGCCAGCCGAGCGTGAAGATCACGGCCACAATCGCCAGCGCCACCACCGCCAGCACCTTGCCCAGCCGGTCAAGCCGCTTTTGCAGCGGCGTCTGCTCATGCTCGACCGTCTGAATCAGGTCGGCGATGCGGCCCAGCTCGGTGTTCATGCCGGTATCCGTAATCGCGGCCTCGCCGTGACCGTAGACGACGACCGTGCCCATGTGGATCATGTTGCGGCGGTCGCCCACGCCCGCGCCGTCGCTTACGGTGGCGTCGGGCGCCTTCTCCACGGGCAGCGATTCACCGGTGAGCGCCGCCTCCTCAATGCGCAGGTTGGAGGCGGAGAGCAGGCGAGCGTCCGCCGGGGCCAGGTTGCCGGCCTCGAGCAGGACGATGTCGCCGGGGACCAGTTGGCTGGCCGAGATCTCGCGCACGCTGCCGTTGCGGCGCACCTTGACCAGCGGCACCGCCAGCTTCTTGAGCGCAGCCATGGCCTTTTCCGCGCTATATTCCTGCCGAAAACCGAGGGCGGCATTGAGGATCACGATCAGCAGGATGGCGACGGCGTCCTTATAGTCGCCCAAGAAAGCCGAAGCAATCGCCGCCACAATCAAGACCACCACCAGCGTGGAGGTGAGCTGCTCCCAGAAGATCTTCCACGGGCTTTTGAGGCCGCGCTCCACCAGCTCGTTGGGTCCGTATTGCTCCAGCCGGCGGCTGACTTCGCTGTCGGACAGCCCCGCCTTGGGGTCTGTTGTTAATTCTGCAACGGTTTCGGCAACACTCTTGGCATACCAGTCGGTCATAGCAACGATTCTTTCCTTGGCTGAGAAGGGCTGTGTGTCTGCACCCGCGGCCGCTTGCAGCGCGCCGATGCCGGCGATCCAGTACCGCCACTCCTGCGTCCATTATAGAAGATCGCGCCGCGCCTGCACAATGCCCACCTGTGCTATACTGCACGGTCGAAAGGCCGCAGCGGAAGGCTGGTGCGAAAGGCCCCGCAGCCGGTCCGTTCAGCCAAGTGGGCAGTTTGTGTAGTTCAACCAATGACAATCCTGCCATGACTATTTCCGATCACAATCCCTCGTTCCCCAACGCGCCGTGGGCCGACCGCAACTTCGTCGAGCTGCTTTTGGCCGCCGCGCCGGTCGCCATCGTCCTGGTGGACGCGCAGGGCCGCATTGTCTATACCAATCCCAAATTGCAAGAGATGTTCGATTACAGCGACGCGGAACTGGCAGGGCAGCCCATTGAACTGCTGATCCCCGAGCGCTTCCGCCTGGACCACACGCATCACCGCCAGGGCTACGGCGTCACACCCCACCTGCGCCCCATGGGTTCCGGGCTGGATTTGACGGGCCGCCGGCGCGACGGCGCCGAATTCCCCGTCGAAGCGGGCCTCAGCTACATCGGGCAAGGCGACGGGATGCTGGTGATCGCCTCAGTGACGGACATCACCAAGCGCAAGCAGATCGAGGATGGCCTGGAACGCCGCGTTGAGGAGCGCACGCGCGAATTGGAGCGCCGGCGCCAGGTCTCCGACGGCCTGCGCGATATCCTGGCGGTGCTCAACTCCAACCAATCGTTGGAAGAGATCCTGGGTCACATCACCGAGCAAGCCTGCCGGCTGCTGCACGCCGACGCCAGCGCCATCTTCCGCCTACAGGGCGACCAGGGCCATCTCAGTCTGCAAGCCAGCCACGGGCTGCCCGACGAATACGCCAACCGCCTCCACCTCCAACCGGGCGCGATGGAACGCGCTGCCGGCAGCGCGATACTCGGCGACCGTTTGGGCGTCGGCCCGAGCGAGGGTCAGGGCGATGAGGGCGGCGCAGAAGCCGGCGGTGCAGGAGCAGCCGGCGGCCTGCACGTGATGGTCGTCTCGGATCACCCGTCGTCCGCCCCCACTGTGCTGCACACAGAGGACGCGCTCAGCATCATCTCCGCCGGCGCGCCGGACGAGGACGACGACGATGAACTGAGCGGCACGCCGCAGCTGCACTACCAGGCGGTCTTTAACGTGCCCCTTATCATCAAAGAAGAGGCGTACGGCAGCCTCATCCTTTACTACCGCGAGCCGCGCAAGTTCTCCGCCGAGGAGATCGAACTGGCTGCCAGCGTCGGCGACCAGACCGCGCTCGCCATTGAAAACGCGCGGCTGCGTACGCAGGTGGAGCGCACGGCTGTAGCGGCGGAGCGCAGCCGCATCGCCCGCGACCTGCACGATTCCGTGACGCAGACTCTTTTCTCCGCCTCCTTAATCGCGGAAGTGTTGCCGCGCCTGTGGGAGCGCAACCGCCCCGAAAGCGAGAAGCGCCTCGACGAGCTGCGCCAGCTGACGCGCGGGGCCTTGGCCGAAATGCGCACGCTGCTCTTGGAGCTGCGCCCCGCCACGTTGATCGAGGTGGAGATCAGCGAGCTGCTGCGCCAGCTGACCGAGGCCATCACCGGCCGCGCGCGCGTGCCCATCACGCTGGACATGCAGGGCAGCGGCCCGCTGCCGCCAGACGTCAAGATCGCGTTCTATCACATCGCACAAGAAGCGCTCAACAATGTGGCTAAGCATGCCCGCGCCGGCCATGCCGCCGTCACCTTCAAGCGCCGCCCGGATCGCGCCCACCTCACCGTCAAGGACGACGGGCGCGGCTTTGTGATCGACAAGGTGACGCCCGAACATCTCGGCCTCAGCATCATGCATGAACGCGCCGAAGCCATCGGCGCTCGCCTGGAGATCGAGAGCCGGCTGGGACACGGCACGACCGTCACGGTGGCCTGGCGTCGCAATTGAACAAGGCGCGGCAGAGCAAGACGCAGCCGCATGTCGCCGGCCCGCGGGGATCGCTGCGGGCCGCCGCTGTGTTGATCTTTCAAATTTCCGGACGACGGCATATAATGACGCGATAAGTTCCGGCATAGATAGGCGGCCTGGCGTAGG
>JBBSBO010000370.1:0-3953 GCA_038251215.1 Caldilineales bacterium | reverse complement strand
GAAGAGAACGGCATGGTCTCCATGGCCGAGTCCGGCGTGGCGATCAACAACATGGTCGGCTTCTCCGACAACCTGGTTCCTCTATGGTTGACGGACGAGACGTTGGCCAAGCTGAACCCGTATGATTTCGACCCGGCCAAAGCCGAGCAGATGCTGCTGGACCTGGGCTTCACGCGCGGCAGCGATAACGTATGGCTCGACGACCAGGGCAGCCGACTCTCGTTCGAGTTGACTGCACCTTCCGAGTACGCCGACTGGTCGGCGGCGGCGGAGAACCTGGCCGAGCAATTGACGGACTTCGGCGTCGAGACGACCTTCCGCGGCGTC
This sequence comes from Caldilineales bacterium, assembly GCA_038251215.1. Classification (GTDB taxonomy): domain Bacteria; phylum Chloroflexota; class Anaerolineae; order Caldilineales; family Caldilineaceae; genus JASGTU01. The sequence goes on along the minus strand of JBBSBO010000370.1, from coordinate 3,626 downwards.
ACCTTCACGCAGCACCCGACGGATGTGCGTTCGGGCAACTTCCAGATGGCGATCCGCGAATGGGGCGCAGGCAACCCGCACCCGCACTTCTCGTTTGACTTGGACTTCAACACCTACAACACCACCGGCGGCAATACAGGAAACACGGCAGCCGGCCCCGGCATGAACTTCCCGTTGGTGCAGGCAACGTCGATGGGCGAGATGGACCTCGCCGCCATGACGATCGCCGCCGGGCAGGGTTCCGACCGCGAGGCGCAGGTCGAGATCGTCAACCAACTGGCGCTGGCCTACAACGAGTTGCTGCCGCAGATCCCGCTGTGGGAACGCTACGGCAACAACCCGACCGTCGAGGGCGTGCGCGTGACCGGCTGGCCGGCGGACGGCGACCCGGTGTACAAGAACGGCACCTACGCCGACCCCTTTGCGATTGTGCTGATGGTCACGGGCGTACTGGAGCCGGTTCAGTAGAACAATGAATAGGACTTCGCGTCACCGCGAGGCGTAGGCTGTACACACAGGGCCGGCAGGCTGGGATTGCCGGTCCTGTGTCCATTTTCTCACCTTCACAGTGGGAGCGCGCCATGACACGAGTTGGAGTGATTGGAACAGGGGCGATCGCACGCGTCCATCTGGACGGGTGGAGTCGCTTGCCGGTTGAGCTAGTAGGTTACTATGACATTAACCGCTCGGCAGCGGAGCGCACCGCCGCGCAGTTCGGCGGCGTCGTCTTTGACAGCCGCGAGGCCTTGTTGGCGGAGGTGGACCTGGTCGACGTGTGTACGTGGGGCACGGCGCACAAGGAGCCTGTACTCGCCGCGGCAGCAGCCGGTAAGGCCGTCGTGTGCGAGAAGCCGTTGGCGCGCAGTTTGCGCGACGCCGAAGAGATTGTCGCCGGCTGTGCAGAGGCAGGCGTGCCGCTGTATGTGGCGCACGTCGTCCGCTTCTTCCCGGAGTTTGCCGCGGCCAAGGCGACGTTGAACAGCGGGGCGCTGGGCAAGCCCGCCGTCCTGCGCAGCGTGCGCTCCGGCAGCTTCCCGCGGCCGGGCGGCGAGTTCTCGGCGGACTATTACGGCGACTTTGACCGCAGCGGCGGCGTGGTGCTGGACGTCGGCATCCACGACATCGACTACGCTCGCTGGTGCTTCGGCGAGGTCGAGCGCGTCTTTGTGCGCGGCACGACCTTCACCGAGGATCCACGCAACGACCATGCATTGATCGTGCTACGCTTTGAAAACGGCGCCATCGGGCATATCCAGGCCAGTTGGGCCAACCCGGCGGGCACGTTCCGCACGCGCCTGGAGTTGGCGGGTGACGGCGGCATTGTGGAATGGGATTCGCTGGACAGCCCATCGTTCATCGTGCAGCGGCGAAATGAAAGCGACGACGGGCTGATCGCCAGCGCGTATAGCCCGGTCGCGCCGGAAGAGCAGCCATACTATGCGGAACTGGCGCACTTCCTCGATTGCTTCGAGCGCGGCGTGCCCGCGCAGGTAACGCCGCACGACGCGCTGATGGCGGTGAAGATCTCGCTGGCCGCGATCGAGTCAATGCGCAGCGGTCGCCCCATCTCCATTGCCGAGTTCAAGGAGGCCCAGCCATGAGCGAGCAACATCTACGCATCGGCATGTTGAGCTTTGCCCATCTGCACGCCCAAAGCTACGCCGCTTGTCTGCAACAGTTGGCGGGCGTGGAGCTTGCCGGCATCTGGAACGAGGACGCCGTGGCGGGGCGCAAGTGGGCCGAGCATTTTTCGGTTCCGTTTTTCGAGCAAGCGGATGGGTTGTTGGATGCCGAATTGGACGGCGTGATCATCTGCTCTGCCAACGCCCATCACCGGCGCGATGTGGAGAAGGCGGCGGGGCGCGTAGGCGCTATTCTGTGCGAGAAGCCCATTGCTCCGACGATGGAGGATGGCCGCGCCATCATCCGCCGCTGCGAAGAGGCGGGGACGCGCTTGCAGATCGCGTTTCCGGTGCGCTTTCATCCCGCCTTCCGGCAGTTGAAGCAGCTGTTGGATCAAGGAACCCTGGGGCGCGTCCTGGCGGCGGAGTGTACGAACCACGGCTCCATGCCCGGCAGCTGGTTTGTCGACCCCGCTCTGTCCGGCGGGGGCGCCGTATTGGACCACACGGTACACGTCGTGGATCTGCTGCGCTGGTTCTGGGGCGCGGAGGTGAGCGAGGTCTATGCCGAAGTCGGCGAGAGCCTGGCGCACCCCAACCTGGGCATCGACGACTGCGGCATGCTCTCGCTGGCGTTGACCAACGGCGTGTACGCCACGCTCGACACGTCGTGGTCGCGGCCGCCGTCCTATCCGACGTGGGGCGACGTCAAGATCGAGGTAGTGGGCGACAAAGGCGTGGCCTATGCTGACCTCTCCAAGCAGCACGTCAGCGTGAGCAGCGCGCAGACGGGCAAGACGCAGTGGCACAGCTGGGGCGGCAACATGGACCTGGGGTTGATGCGCGATTTCGTCGAGATGATCCGCCAGGGACGCGCGCCGTCTATCAGCGGCGAAGACGGGCTGGCGGCGCTGGAAGTCGCGCTCGCTGCCTATCGTTCGGACCAAAACCGGGAGCCGGTGCAGCTTCCGCTATCGACATCAGAAGCATCTAGCGCAGGCTAAGAGAGGCTACAAGCATGAACGATCTTCGTTTGGGTACATCCAGCTATTCTTATTGGCATTTCCTGCCCGAAAAGACTTCGCTTGAGTATGTGATGGACCAGGCGGCGGAGTTGGGCCTGAGCGGCGTCGAGCTTCTACACCAGCAGATGGCGAGCGAGGATAACGCCTATTTGCAGCAGCTCAAACGGCACGCCTTTCGTCTGGGGCTGGACATCTATAACCTGAGCATTCACCAAGATTTCGTATGGGCCGAAGCGGAGGAGCGCCAGAAGCACGTGGCGCACACGCTGCGCTGCATCGACCTGGCGTATGAGATGGGCATTCCCTCAATCCGCCTCAATTCCGGCGGCTGGCGCAAGGGCGGCAGCTTTGACGAGGTGCTGAAGGCCAAAGGCTGGGTGGAGCCGTGGGAGGGCTACACAGTCGACGACGGCTTCGCCTGGGCGATTGACGGTATCGAAGCGTGTCTGCCCCATGCCGAGCGCAGCGGCGTGATGCTACTGCTGGAGAATCACTGGGGGCTGACGACGTTCGCCTCCGGCATGTTGCGCATCATCAACACGGTCGATTCGCCCTGGCTGAAGATGATCCTGGATATGGGCAACTTCATCTTCGAGGACGACATGTACGCCGCCATGGAGCAGGTGGCGCCACACGTGTGGCTGGCGCACGCCAAGACCTATTTTGGCGGCGGTTCCTGGTATTCGCTGGACCTGGACTACGCGCGCATCTTCGCCATCCTGCGCGGGGCCGGCTTTGACGGTTACTGCTCCATCGAGATGGAGGGCGCGGAGGACGCGGAAACTGCCATGCCGAAAAGCATCGAAGCGCTGCAAGCGGCGTGGCACGCGGGGGAGGCTGCGGCATAGATACGGAATAGCTGCGGAGTAGACAAGACGCAGAAGAGGATCCCCGTCAGAAAAGCGCCTGGCGGGGAGCCTCTTTCATTGTATGCCGCACAGGGCCGCACCAACAAAAGGGCGACTGTGGCGTGAATCAT
>JBBSBO010000369.1:0-3970 GCA_038251215.1 Caldilineales bacterium | reverse complement strand
GGTGTCGCCGCGGCCGACGCTGATGCCCAGCTTGGAGAGGGCATCGGCGAAGAACTCCTCGTCAACGATGTAAGAGGCGCTGGATTGTTCGGGGACGATGACGAAGGTGCGCAGGCCGGCGGCGCCGTCGGGCGCGGCCGCTTCAGCTTGCGCAGTCTCCGGCGTTGCGGCGGTCGCCTCGGTTGCCTCTGCCGTTGGGGCTACGGCTTCGGTGGCGGCGGGTGCAGCGGGCGGCTCGGTAGCGGCTGCCGGCGCCGACGGCGCGCCGCAGGCGGACGCCAGCGCAGCGACCAGAACTAACGTTCCTAGGCTAAACAAAATGCGTTGTCGTGCGAACATGTGGTTCCTCCCTTTCAAACTTACAAGCGTTCGCCCACGGATCGCCGTGAGCGTTCAGTCGGTATCGACTGAAGCCTCAACCACGGAGGGAACTCCCTCCGGAAGATAAGCGGGCAGGGGACTTGACGGCGCACCGTAGCCGGCTGCCATGATTTGGCGCAGCAACGAGTAGAGTGCGGCATGGTTGATGGCGGGCAGGTCCGGGTCGACCGGCAAGCCGTCGTGGAAGCCATGCTCATGCAGGTCGGCAGTGACGCGCGGGCTGCGCGTGATGATGTGGATGGGCGTGTCGAATGAGTCGTTGCGGCGCGAGACGCGCGGCGGCTGGTGGTCGCCGATCAGGATGAAGACGGCATCCTCGTCGTGCGTATCGACGATGAATTTGGTCAGGAAGCGCAGCTCATACTCGACGGCGTCGAGGTAGGCCAGGCGCAGAGCCTGATGCGGGATCTCTTCGGCCTCGGCGGCCGGCGCGTCACCGTCCATTTCCAGTAGTGCGCGCCAGTTGTTGACCAGCGGCGGGACCTGCCAGGGGTAGTGCGAGTTCTGCGTGATGAAAAAGAGGAAGGTTGGCTGGGTTGCCGGCTCGACGACGTGCGTGCGCGCATACTCCAGCACATACTGGTCGGGCGGGGCGGGTCCCCAGCCGAACTGAGCGCCGTCATACGCAAAGTCGCTGTGACGCAGCCAGCGGTCAATGCCGTAGAAATCCTGGTATTCCTGCCACAGGCTGTCGTTTAGCTCCTCAGCGATGGGTGAGAGCCAAATCGTCTGATAGCCCTGGGCCTGGAAGAGGCGCGGGAGGCTGGGGTACGGGTTGTCGGCGGAACCGAAGCGATCCAGCAGCGACAGGTATTGTGGGTGCGACGTAATGGGCATGCCGAAGAGAGCGCTCGTATAGGCCAGCCAAGAGCCGCCGCCCCAGGTGGTGGATTGGCTGAGCGCGGACGTCGCTTGCCAGCCGGCGGCGTCGAGGTCGGATTGCAGTTCTTGCAGGAGGCTTTCGTAGGCAACTTTATAGTCTGGGCGACGGTAGAGGACGCTGCCATAGGACTCGACGAAGATCAAATAGACGTTGGGCGTTTCGGCGAGGTGCAGCGAATCCAAGGGGTAGGCTTGGCGGAACGATGCGTTGTCAAAGGCGCCGATATCGTGATAGAGACGCATCGATTCTTCAACATTGGACTTGAGCTTGAAAATTAGGCTGCTGACTACCGACTGTGGTTGCGCCAGCGCACGCTGCGAGGTGAAACCTAAGAAGAGCAGGGCGAGAGCCAGTCCTGCGAGCGTGACGCGCGTGCCGCGCCCCAAATCGTCGGCGGCAACGCCGCGGACCAGGGTGCGGATGGTCGCTATGCTTACGGTCAGCCCACCGATCACGAACAGCGCTCCCCACATGAAAGCCGAGGGTGAAATAGCGAGATGCCGGACTAGGTATTGGAGTCCGTCTCTCGCAAGGAAGTATTGGCTGTAGAATGCCGGCTCTTCCTTGTAGAGCGAAAGGGTAATGCTTTCGTAACTATGGTAGACGAAGATCAGAATGTATGTAATGAAGATGACCGCTCGCAACAATGGCCCGCGCAGTCGCTTGGCATTGGCCCACAGCGCGATGAGGAGGATCAACTCCGCGCTGAGGCGGAAGACATCGGCGTTTTCGCGGTAGATGAAAAGATCGATCAGGACGCGCGCCGGGTGGTCCGCTTGCAGGCGGATCGGCGGCAGGAACGAGGAATCGGCGTTCGCCACGTACAACGGCAAGAAGAGCAGCGCGTTGAGCAGCAGGAAACATATCCAAAACCAGAGCGTGCGGTTGCCGGCCTGCCACGCCGACCACTTGGCTGGAATGCGTAGGGTGTGCAGCCGCGGGAACACGGGCACGTCAGGCGCTTGCCGGCAGGTCGCTGGGCCAGTCAGCGCCGTCGGTGTAGCGCGTGCCCTGGTGACCCTGCTTGGGGATGGGCAGGGGCAGGCGATCGCCGGGCGCCTCGACGATGATCAACGTGCGCGGCTTTCCGGATTTGGGGTTGACCGCGCCCGCCTCGATATGCTTGATGCGCAGCCGGCCAATCAACTCGTTGTGGTAGATCGTGTACACGAAGTCGCCCACGTGGAGGCGCGCCGGCGTGCCTGCCATGTGAAACTCGTGTTGGCTGATCGAGCCGTCATAGAGGGCGTCGATATGCGATCGGCTCTCGCCGGCGGGGATCGTCTTGGTGATGCCGAAGCTCATAAGGTTTCCTTTCGCACAAGCGAGCCGTTAGGAGCCGGTCAGCGCCGAATGCTTGCTGGCCACGATGGTTGCCGCGCGCCCGGCCCTGTGCTGATGGCGCCAGATGCCTTCGCCGGTATAGAGGGCGAGGGCGACCCAGATCAGCACGAAGCCGATGAGACTGTCACGCGTGAAGGGTTCGTGGTACATGGCGACGCCGATCAGCAGTTGCAGCGTGGGCGCGATATATTGTAGCAGGCCGACAACCGAAAGCGGAATGCGGCGCGCGCCCGCCCCAAAGAGCAGAAGCGGGACGACGGTGAAGACGCCGGTCAGCAACAAGAGCACCCACAGGCGCAGCGAATCCACGCCCTCGGCGACGCCCGCCTGGCTGTACTTCACAACGAGGAAGACGAGCATGGGCACGAAGAGAATGCCCATCTCCATCGTCAAACCGTCCAGGGCGTCCAGGCTGGATTTCTTTTTGAGCAAGCCGTAGATGCCGAAAGTGAAGGCCAGCGTGAGCGCGATCCAGGGCAAGCTGCCGTAGTGGAACGTGAGCCACAATACGCCGCACGCGGCGACGGCAATGGACAGCCATTGGAATGAGCGCAGGCGCTCGCGCAGAAAGACGACGCCCAGCAGGACATTGACCAACGGATTGATGAAGTAGCCGAGGCTGGTTTCCACGATCTGACCTGCGTTGATGGCCCAAATGTAGACCATCCAGTTGAGCAGCAAGATTAAAGCGGCCGCGGCGATGGTGAACAGCGTGCGCGGGTTACGCGCGGCGCGCCCCAGCGCGGGCCAGCGCGCTTTGAGCGACACGAGCGCCGCGAGGATGGCAAACGACCAGAGGATACGGTGCGCCGCCACGTCGAAGGCGGGCACGGCGTGCAGTTGTTTCCAGAAGATGGGCAGTACGCCACACATCAGGTACGCGCCCAGGCCATATAGAATTCCGCGATTCATGAAGAGTAGGATTCCCGTCTAGCGCAATGTCAACTTGGATGCAGTTTGATGCGCGAGGCGTCAACGCCCAATGACGGACAAGGGGTGCGCCTGGCATCTGGACTATCATACCTGAAAGATGGGTTGAACGCGCAAATGACGCGGCTGCGCTGATGGGCTGTGCGCTCTTTGGCCTAACCAGGCCGGGCGAGTATACTCGTTAGAATGTGTGCGCGGCAATGGCCGGCTCCGCGCGGAGCCGGCGTAGTACGGCTCAGGGCGGGCCATTGGTCGCGAATCGACTCAGACGAACCAACGATGGAGAAGCGTAGTCTATCATGGCAGATGAAAAGGCAGACGGAACGACGTCCGCAAAGCAGGCAGGCGAGCAGCAGGCGGAGGCAACGGCTAACACGACGGCTAACGCCACGCAGCCGGACGAAAAGCGCGAAGAATTGTCGCGTGTGATGG
>JBBSBO010000368.1:0-3986 GCA_038251215.1 Caldilineales bacterium | reverse complement strand
TGATCTGCGATTGGCTGAAGACCCCTATGATCTGGCCGAAGGGGCCGATGCCTTGGTGGTTTGCACCGAATGGAATGAATTCAAGCAATTGGATTTAGGGCGCATTAAAAGTTTAATGTCACAACCAGTGATGGTTGATGGCCGCAATTTGTACGAACCTGATAAAATGCACGAATTAGGCTTTCAATATCGCGCAGTCGGTAGAGGAGTAAGTTCTACGAATGGTCATTGATGAAGTAGCCACCGATCCACGAACCCAAACAACTTTAGCGAATGGCTTGCAAGTGATCCTGCAAGAGCGACATGCAGCACCCGTTGCCAGCTTCTGGATCTACTATCGCGTGGGCAGCCGCAACGAGACGGCGGGCGCCACCGGCATTAGCCACTGGGTGGAGCATATGCTCTTCAAGGGCACGGACGCCTTCCCGCGTGGCCAGTTCGACAAGGCGGTTTCGCGCGCGGGCGGCGTCTTCAACGGCATGACGTCGCAGGACTGGACCACGTACTTCGAGACGTTTCCCTCCGAGCGCATCGAGTTGGCGCTGCGAGTCGAGAGCGACCGCATGGCGAACGCGCTCTTCGACGTCGAGGAGACCGAATCCGAACGCACGGTGATCCTCAGCGAGCGCGAGGGCGCCGAGAACAGCTACGCCTGGCTGCTCAACGAAGAGGTGCAGGCCGCCGCCTTCCAAGTACACAGCTATCACCATCCCACCATCGGCTGGAAGAACGACTTGTTGCACATCAGCCGCGAGGACCTCTACCGCCACTATCGCACCTACTACACTCCTAATAACGCCGTCGCCGTCGCCGTGGGCGACTTCGATACAGACGAAATGCTTAGCCGCATCGAACACTACTTCGGCAGCCTGCCGGCAGGGCCGGATGTGCCCGCGGTGCAGCTTGCCGAACCGGAGCAGAAGGCGCAGCGGCGCATCCTCCTGCGCGGCGAAGACCCCACCGGTTACACCATGCTTGTCTTCCACGCCCCGCCTGCCGTCCACGCCGACTTCTTTCCGCTCATGGTGATGGACGCCGTGCTGGGCGGCGCCAAAGGCATGGGCCTCTTCGGCAACAGCGACAACAACCGCAGCAACCGCCTTTATCGCGCCCTGGTCGACACAGAGCTGGCGGTGGCGGCGGGCAGCAGCTTCCAGCCCAGCCTCGACCCTTCGCTCTTCTCGTTTTTTGTCACGCTGGGGCCGGAAGGCAGCCACCAAGCAGCCGAAGACGCCATCTGGCGCGAGATCGGCAAGATCCAAGAAGAAGGCGTGCGGCCCGATGAGCTGGAGAAGGCGCTCAAACAGACCAAAGCTCAGTTCGCCTATAGCCGCGAAAGCGTCACCTTCCAGGCCTATTGGCTGGGCTTCAGCCAGGTGGTCACCAGCACTGCATGGCTGGAGCAATGGCTGGATCACCTGACCGCTGTGACAGCCGCCGACGTGCAGCGAGTCGCCCGCCAGTATTTCCAACCGCACCTGCAAACCGCCGGCTGGTATATGCCGGAAGGGCCGCAATCGTGATGATTCCTGCAAGCGTCGAACATCCAAACGCCCATCGTCCAAACGCCAACCGTGCCGTGCCGGGACCGGAGGACATCACGCGCGTCGTGCTGGACAACGGCTTGGTCGTGCTGGTGCGCGAGAACCACGCCGCGCCCGTGGCGGTGATCGAAGGGTTGCTGCCCGCCGGCTCGATCCATGACCCCGCAGCGCGCGCCGGCCTGGCGAGCTTTGTCGCCTCCATGACCCTGCGCGGCAGCCAACGCTACTCCTTCGACCAATTCAACGAGATCATCGAAGGCGTCGGCGCCAACCTGTCGGTCAGCGCGGGAGACCATACCACCGACTTCGGCGCGACGAGCCTGGCGGAGGACTTCCCCACGATGGTGCAGGTGCTGGGCGACACCTTACGCCGCCCGCTCTTTCCGCCCGAACACATCACGCGTGTGCGCAGCCAAAAGCTCGTGCGCATTCAAGAGCGCGACCAGGACACGCAGCAGGTCGCCGGCCTGCGCTTCTACGAGTCGCTCTATGGCGATCATCCGTATGGCCGCGCCACCTCCGGCTACAGCGAGACCGTCAGCGCCATCCGGCGCGACGAGTTGGTCGATTTCCACGCAAGTCGCTACACGCCCAACGGCGCCGTGATCGTCGTCGCCGGCGACGTCCACACCGCAACGGCTATCGACCTGATCCGTGCCCAGTTTGAAGACTGGCGCGGGCCGCTCGCCGATCAGTCCGTGCCGCCCGTGCCGGCGCAGGAGGGCATCACGCGCCTCTTCTATCCCCTGCCCGGCAAATACCAGTCCGACGTTGTGCTTGGCTGCCAGGCCGTGGCGCGCAGCCATCCCGACTATTATGCCGTGCGCGTGGCGAACACCATCCTGGGGCGCTTCGGCATGATGGGCCGTCTGGGTGAGGAGATTCGCGAGGAGCAGGGCTTGGCCTACTACGCTTACAGCAACCAAGACGCCAACGTGGCGGCAGGCGCCTGGCTGGCAATAGCCGGCGTCAACCCCGCCAACGTCGACCGCACGCTCGCCGCCATCCTCGTCGAGTTCGCACGCCTAGGCGATGAGCCGGCGCCGGAAGAAGAGCTGGCGGACAGCCAGGCCTTCATGACCGGCGTGCTGCCCCTCACGCTGGAGACGAACGAGGGCGTCGCCACGACACTGCTCAATATGGAGTGGCAGGGACTAGGGCTGGACTTCATCCGGCGCTACGACGACATTATCTATAGCGTCAGCGCGGCGGACGTGCAGCGCGTCGCCGCCGCCTATCTGCGGGCCGACCGCTATACCGCCGTGGTCGCCGGCTCCAACAACTGAGCTATTCAACAGAGCCGTAGGAACAGGCAAACGTGATGCGCACCGGCGTGGACCTGATCGAAATCGAGCGCGTGGCCGCGGCGATCGAGCGCTTCGGCCCGCGCTTCTTGCAGCGCGTCTACACGCCCGGTGAACTGGAGCTTTGCCGCGGCAAGGTCGACTCGCTGGCCGCGCGCTTTGCCGCCAAAGAAGCGGTCGCCAAAGCGTTGGGCGCAGGCATGTGGCGCACCGGCATCCAGTGGACCGACGTCGAGGTACTGCGTGATGCCGAGTCAGGCGCGCCGCGCCTGCTCCTGCACGGCGAGGCCGCAGCCCACGCCTGCCGCCTCGGCCTCCGCCAGTGGTCGCTCAGCCTCAGCCACAGCCGCCGCGACGCCATCGCCTTCGTCGTGGCGGGCGGTTAGCTTCGTTCCCCCAGCGCCTCCAGCACCTGGCAGGCCAACTCGTAGCGGCCAAAGCTCGGCATCAGGTAGACGCCCTGCACGTGCGGCAGCTCCTTCAGTTCGAGCAGCAGCTCCTGCGCCATCTTCACGCCCTCCTGGCGACCCTTGGCCCCGGCGAGGCGCATGCGCTCCAGCGCCTCCTCGCTGAGGGTGATGCCCGGCACCTCGTGGTGCAGGAAATCGGCGTGGCGATGGCTTTGCAGCGGCAACACGCCGATTAGCACCGGCACAGGGAAGGGTCCGTGACGCTCCTCGTATAGCGCCAGGAAGGCGCGCCACAGTTGCGCGTCATAGATGGGCTGCGTCATCGTGAAGTGCGCGCCGCCGCTCACTTTGTGATGGAAGCGATCCACCTCCTGCGCCAAGTTGGGCCGCGTCGGATCGCAGGCGACGGCGATCGTGAAGTTGGCCTGCCGCCCCATCTCGCGCCCGGCGATATCCAGCCCGCGGTTGAACGTCTCGATAATGCGCACCAGGCCAATGCTGTCGACATCATACACAGGCGTGCTCTCTTGGTTGTCGCCCAGCCCAGGCGGGTCACCGGTGAGAGCTAGGATATTGCGCACGCCCAACGCGTGCGCGCCGATCAAGTCGGCCTGCAAGCCCATCAGCGAGCGGTCGCGCGTGGTGAAGTGCAGGATAGTTTCCATCTCTACCTGCTGCTGGATCTGTGTACACAGCGAGAGTGCGCCCATGCGCACGCGCGCCATCGG